>NZ_JBPPZG010000225.1:0-6026 GCF_051918545.1 Pseudogracilibacillus amylolyticus (SeqCode)
AAATCGAGTTACTTTGTCACAGGGCTTCAACCTTAGGATTTCTCCACCAGTTGCCTGTCAGCTACTGAGCGTCTTGGTACCTACTCAGGTTGGACTTTCACCAACTAGCAATTAACGGCTTGCTGGGCGCGCATAACATTAAAAGGCACAGATTTAATTCTGTCCCTTTTCTTACAGTGTATAAACTAAATGCGATTACCGTACCATGTGCAGAATATAAAATGGTTGGTATTGAAGAAGTTTTATAGATAAACAAACTAACGTATGACAAATTCCATCTGTCATGCTTTTTTTATTGGGCAGATCAATAAGGGAGTGTGATTTCATTGGAAGGAAAGAGACAAAGTGATGGAATTTGACGATCATTTTGTTATGATTGTAGATTAAATGTAGCATAGATTGTAAAATTAAATATATAAAAGTGGAGAAATAGCAGCAATTAAATGAAGGGTTCACTGTTAATGAGAACGAGCACTCTATACTTTGACCATTTGGTTATATCTAAAATTATATCTTATTCAAAGAGTACAGATCCCTTTATTTCACGCCAAAGTACATTGTAACTGGATTGATATAGCAATGAGCGAGGGATTAAATTAAAACTTTCTGATGAATGGAGCTAAGATGATGTACAAAATTTTTATTGTAGAAGATGATATGGTCATTGCAAAAACGGTAAAGAATCACCTGCAGACGTGGGGATTTGAAGTGGAATATGTTTCTGATTTCCAAAATGTCATGTCACATTTTGTTTCCTTTGATCCACAATTAGTTTTATTGGATATCTCCCTCCCCTTTGTGAATGGGTTTACCTTGTGTAAAAAGATTCGCAAAGTATCTAAGGTACCGATTATCTTTATCTCTTCTGCTTCCGACAATATGAATATTGTCATGGCTATTAATATGGGCGGAGATGACTTTATTGCCAAACCTTTCGACTTGACGATTCTTACTACCAAAGTACAAGCATTACTTCGACGCACTTACGATTTTACTGGACAAACAAATTTACTGGAACACCGCGGGGCTATCCTAAACACCAGTGATGCAACGCTTATCTATGATGACCAGAAAATCGATTTAACCAAAAATGATCAAAAAATTTTGCATGTTCTTCTTGAAAATAAGGGGAAGGCTGTTTCAAGGGATGCTCTAATGACGCGACTATGGGAAACGAACAGTTTTATTGATGATAATACACTAACGGTGAATATTAACCGCCTCCGAAAGAAATTAGAAACAATTGGACTAAATGATTTTATTAAAACAAAGAAAGGACTCGGCTATTTGGTGAACTAATATGAATAATCATAAAGAAAATTTATTTCTTCTCTATTTACATAAAAACTGGAAACCGATATCTTTGTTCTGCTTATTTATCCTATGCTTTACTATCGTTTTTTCGCTTAGCCATCACCCCCTCGCTCCAATCCTCTACTCCATTCTTTTATGTTCATACATTGTCCTCGTCTTTTTTGTTGTTGATTTTTTAAAATTTATAAAGCAATACAAAAAGCTAAAAAGCACAGAAAAAAACATTATGGTACAAATCGATCAATTGCCTGCCCCAAAGAATGCAATTGAACGGAAATATCAGGAACTGCTGCAAATCTTATATAAAAATAAGAACGAATTGACCGTTCAAGCTGATAATAAGCAGAAAGATTTAATAGATTATTTTACACAGTGGACCCATCAAATTAAAACACCGATTGCAGCGATGCGGCTCCTTCTTCAATCCGAGCAAAAGGAACAAACGGCCGAAATGGAGTTGGAATTGATTAAAATTGAACAATATGTTGAATTTGTTCTGCAATATCTTCGTTTAGAAAATATGTCCAATGATCTTGTTTTTAAAAAATATGAATTAGATGAGATCATTAAACAAGCGATCCGAAAAAATGCCAAAATGTTTATTCGCAAAAAAATCAGCCTGAACTATTCGGATGTCAACTATACCGTATTAACGGATGAAAAATGGCTGCTCTTTGTCATCGAGCAAATTCTATCTAATGCGTTGAAGTATACAAAAGAAGGTTCCATTTCAATTCATAGGAAGAATGAACAACTGATTATAGAAGATACTGGCATAGGCATTCAAGCAGAAGATTTACCGCGTGTATTTGAAAAAGGATTTACCGGATTCAATGGCCGTGCCTTTGAACAATCTACGGGGATTGGTTTGTATCTTTGCAAACAAATATTGACCAAACTATCCCACGACATAACCATTGAATCAGAGGTAGGAATTGGAACAAAGGTTATCATTGATTTGGAAACGAAGGAAATCGGGGTGGAATGATACCAGTAATTATTCAATCTTACAATATTGTAAGATTGGGCCCTTATTTGTAAGGTACAGCTATGTCTGGTGAATAAAGCCTTTGCTATACTGAACATGTAGTTAATTGAAGAGACGGAGGAAATTTTCATGACATTACTAGAGGTAAAAAATCTAAAAAAGGTATACACAACTCGGTTCGGTGGCAACCATGTTCAGGCACTTACAGACGTTAGCTTTTCGGTTGAAGAAGGGGAATATGTTGCGATTATGGGTGAATCCGGCTCTGGAAAGACGACTCTACTAAACATTTTAGCTGCTCTTGACAAACCGACTAGCGGCGAAGTTTTACTGAATGACAAAGATATTGTATCCATTAATGAAAAAGAAATATCTGCATTTCGCCGAAAAAATCTTGGATTTGTTTTTCAGGACTTTAACTTACTCGATACATTTTCATTGCAAGACAATATCTTTTTACCGCTCGTATTATCTGGCACATCATACAGTGAAATGAGTAACCGTTTAAAGCCCCTTGCCGAAAACTTAAGGATCAAAGATATTTTAACAAAATTTCCATATGAAGTTTCTGGTGGTCAAAAACAGCGGGCAGCGGTTGCGAGAGCTCTCATTACGAATCCAAAGCTCGTTCTAGCTGATGAGCCGACCGGTGCGTTGGATTCGCGTGCCTCTGATGATTTACTACAGATTTTCTCACAGATTAATCAAGATGGCCAAACGGTTCTTATGGTGACCCATAGTACAAAGGCCGCTAGCCATGCAAGTCGCATTCTGTTTATCAAAGATGGCGCTGTGTTCCATCAAATCTATAAAGGATCCTTGTCTAATGAAGCGATGTACCAAAAAATCTCGGATACATTAAATATCATTGCAACGGGCGGTGGTAGAAATGAGTAGATTTTTCTACACCAAACTTGCCTTAACGAATATAAATAAACACCAGAAAACGTATATCCCTTATATCCTTACATGTATCAGTACCATCGCTATGTTTTACATGATGCATTTTATGTCGGGAAATCCGGGTTTGAAAGAAATGTCCGGTGGTGATTCCTTGATTGCGATTTTAAATTTAGGAAACATTGTCATCGGAATCTTTTCAGTTATTTTCTTGTTCTATACAAATAGCTTTTTAATTAAACGACGAAAAAAGGAGTTTGGCCTATTCAACATTCTTGGAATGGAGAAAAAACATATTTCCAAAGTAATTGTTTGGGAAACCTTTTTCGTCACAGTCTGCAGTCTATTTGTTGGATTAGCAAGCGGAATGATCATAGGTAAGTTAATGTTTTTACTCTTAAATAATATATTACATTTTGAAGTGCCACTTACGTATTTTGTTTCGACAAAATCAATAGGAGTTACACTGATCCTTTTTCTTGGCATTTTTGTCCTTACCCTTCTAAACAATTTAAGACATATTCACCTGGCAAAACCGATTGAATTATTACGAGGCGGTCAGGTTGGTGAAAAAGAACCTAAAACGAAATGGGTTCTCGTTTTAATCGGGGTGGCAGCACTCGCCTCTGGCTACTATATCGCACTAGTAACTGAATCTCCATCAGCTGCGATAAATAAGTTTTTCTTAGCCGTGCTGCTCGTCATTATCGGCACATACGCTTTATTTACAGCTGGCACGATAGCCCTATTAAAACTCATGCGAAAAAACAAAGGATTCTATTATCAAACAAAACATTTTATCAGTGTTTCGGGCATGATTTATCGGATGAAACAAAACGCAGTAGGTCTAGCCAATATTTGTATTTTATCGACAATGATATTAGTAATGTTATCAACTACAGTGTCCCTTTATATTGGAATGGAAGATTTGTTGAAAAATCGCTATCCAAGGGAAATTGAAATTTCAGCAAATAATATTTCTGAAGAGCAGGCACAAGTAATTGAACAAATAATACAAGAAGAAGCAGAAAAAAATCAAATTGAAATAATAGACCCTGTTCGTTATCGTTCCGCAGATTTTCCAGCAATTAGGGAAGGAAACACATTTATAACAGACCCCACCACCATGGAATCAAATACGAATATGTCTATGATTAAATTAATCCCGCTTGATGAGTTCAATCAGCTGCAAAAAAAATCAGCTACACTGAAGGACAATGAAGTACTCGTATACACGTTAGGAGAAGAACCTGTTGAAGATACCATTACAATCGAAGTTAAGAGACTTATCGTTCACTGGCGATGCTTCTGCCATGATATCGCTAATAGATAGTTATATTGTCGTAGTAAAAGATGAGGAAACGATTAAATCTCTATACCCTGCCGAGGAATTAGAGCTTATAGATTGGAAGGATTTATCTTATTTTTCAGGATTTGATGCTAAGGGAAGCACTGAAAATGAAATTTCCCTAACAAAGGCTTTGTCCCAAAAGCTAAAGGAAGCCTCCATCGATGGCTATGCAGCAGGGCAAGAGGAATCAAGAGAATCTTTTTATTCCATATATGGTGGTTTATTTTTCCTTGGTCTATTTCTTGGAACATTATTTATCATGGCAACCGTCTTAATTATGTATTATAAGCAAATATCTGAAGGCTATGATGACAAAGAACGATTTGCAATTATGCGGAAAGTAGGCTTGAGCAAAGAGGAAATCAAGAAATCGATTCAGAGCCAGGTGCTCGTAGTATTTTTCTTACCACTTGTCGCGGCCGTTATTCACATCGCCTTCGCATTCAAAGTGATCACGAAACTATTGGCTTTGTTAAACTTAACAAATGTTGGCCTATTTGTCATATGTACAGCCGCAACCATATTCATATTTGCTTTATTTTATGCTTTAGTTTACACATTAACTGCAAGGGAATACTATAAGATTGTCAGCTAAGGCTGGCTAAAATAATTAGTTCAATAAAAATAACCCATTTACCGAGATTGGTAAATGGGTTTTCTTGTAAAGATAGTGATATATCAATATTAACGTTTTGAGAACTGTGGCGCGCGACGAGCGCCTTTAAGACCGTATTTCTTACGTTCTTTCAAATGAGTGTATAATACAATGAAAGTTCAGTAAAAATAATTAAGTTTCATGCCTATAAATAGATATAATAACATCCTTGTTCACTATTCCAAAAAATAATTTGAAGTGCCCTTTTTGTGCAACTGCCGTCGCACAAAAAGCTGCATCATTGGCAGCTGGATCTTCAATATAGACCTGTTAGCCATCCATGTAGCGCAAGATCAGTGCTGATCCTCAGCGAATGAAAATGGACTTTCCTACTGAACTCTTCTTAACTCTTGCTCTATGTTATCTATTAATCCCCGAAGAAGCTCTTCATAAACCATTTTTATTTTAATGTAAATCGTTCTTGCTTCTGCTTCATCATAAATACGGGATGTTTTATTCCGATCAATCATATATCAATCCATTCATCGCCATCGTGAATTAGCCCATAGGCATATGCCTCACGAATCGTTGCTCGGGGACTTTTCAATTCCTCAAGCCCTGCATATTCTAAAAATGTTTTCATAAGCTTCCAGCTCAATTCAAATGAAAATTCAAAACGCCGAATAACCCCGTCATATACAATAGCATGATCAATTTGTAGTTTTGTCGCTTCAGTCAGTCGCTCGCTTGCACGTTTATAAGTATCAAGCCTCTCGTAAAGCCTTTCCTTTTTCATATATAATCACTCCTTCATTCCAGATATTTGAAATTAGCTTCTCTTTGGACAAGCGATCTAGAAAAAGAATATCTATTCTTAA
>NZ_JBPPZG010000226.1:0-6012 GCF_051918545.1 Pseudogracilibacillus amylolyticus (SeqCode)
GGAAACCATGAAATTATCTATCATAAAACGATTCCGACAATGCAAATACAGGTGGATACAGCTAGTTTAAATGGCTTGATGGGAGAAATTATACAGGAATATACAATCATCTCTACGAAAACATTCAATGAAATGGCAGGACTGCAAGATAGAAACGAACATCTTTCACTGGAAGGCAATCAAGCTGCTGTACTAGATGCAGACTACTATGAAGGATTATCACCAGAATATGTCGGTGCTAGCATTCCATTGCAAGTGGACAATTTAATTGAAGACATTACGTTTAAAAAATTGCTAAAATATAACGTTCTGAACTCTAAGACAGCAAATGTTACGGTTGTGATAAGTGATGAGTTATTTTCTAAGTTGGAAAAAGAAACAGACCACGTAAACATAGAAGCTTACAAATTTACGAACGAAAATGATGCCAAAAAAATCAATAAGGAAATTGAATCTGTTTTACCTGATGATGTAAGCTTTTCTAGCTTTTACAATGATTACGCGCTTGGAATGGAGCAGGCAGGGTTACTGATCTTTATTGGTGCCTTCTTAGGATTAGTATTCCTTGCCGCAACAGGGAGCATTATCTACTTTAAACAGTTAACAGAAGCAAATTCCGATAAAGAGCGTTATGTCATTTTACACAAAATCGGTGTGAATAAACAGGAAGTAAGAAAATCCATTGCGAAACAGGTATTTTTTGTATTTGCCTTGCCGCTAGTCGCGGGTATCGCCCATTCCGCAGTCGCTTTAACTGCCTTATCAAGGCTATTGCAAACAAACTTGATTGTTCCTGTATTCATATGTATAGGCGTATATATTTTAATTTATGTGATCTATTACTTCTTAATAGTTGGTGGTGTAATTTTTCTGCAAAATGTAAATCTCAATCGAGTTGGTGCTGATGAATATTACACACAAATAAATGGGGAAGGAACAGAAACGGAGGACAAAGGAAGTGATGGAGCGATTCATATACGTTATGAATATGAATTACCAGCTTATGATAAAGATGGCAACCAAAAAACACTCACATTTACTGCCGATAAACAGCTTCGCGAAAATGCATATTTACTTCTGTTTGTGAAAGGTGGAAAAGGTGTTTCATCGTATCAGGAAGTAACTGCCGAGGAATTACCCGAAAAAGTTGCAGAAGTGTTGGAGTAACAATTATTAAGAAAGAATCCTTGTTCAAAAAGGATTCTTTTTTGATAAACAGGAAGATTTTTCTCTCCCGCATAAGCGCAACTAAGGCAGCGATCCACCAGAAAGCGCATGCCACGCTTTCTAAAATATAGCCTAGCAATAATTATGGGTCTCGGAATTTTTCCTTTATAATAAAGAAAATAGCTATGACGTATGGAGGTAGTTATAAATGGCGCAACGTAACAAAACCGTGTTAATTATTGATGATGAGGAAGATATTTTAAGACTTATAAAAACGGTTCTAGTAAAAGAAGGAATTAATCATGTAGTGACAGCTACTACTGCGAAAGACGGCTTTGCTGAATTCCAACGAACCCAACCAGATCTTGTTTTATTAGACATTATGTTGCCAGATGGCGAAGGGTATGATGTATGTAAACAAATAAGAAATATCTCGAATGTGCCGATATTATTTTTATCAGCAAAAACGGAAGAAATTGATAAGATTTTAGGCTTTGCTATCGGTGGAGATGATTATATTACAAAGCCATTTAGTCCTAAAGAGGTTGCTTACCGGGTAAAAGCACAGTTGCGAAGGGCAGACTATATGCAGACCGATTTAAGAACAGATTCTATTCTAAAAGCTGGACCCTTTGAATTAAACGAGCAAAAAGCGCAAATTTTAAAGAATGGGGAAATCATTGAATTAAAACCAAAGGAACTCGGCTTGATGAAGTACTTCCTCCAAAATATTAATAAGGTAATTAGTAAAGAAAGGCTTTATGATACAGTCTGGGGGGAGGACTTTTTTGGCTCTGATAATACGGTAATGGTTCATATCCGGCGACTCCGAGAAAAAATTGAAGCAGACCCCTCTCGCCCAAAATTTTTAATTACTGTAAAAGGCTTGGGCTACAAATTCACTGTAGAGGATGAATAGGTTGTGAAGTGGAAAATAACCGGAAGATATATACTTTCCATCGTCTTAGTCGTTATTCTAGTTGTTTTCATAAACATCTTTATTATGTTTACTTTATTAATAGCCCAATCTATATTTAACATACCGATATTTCAAGGAAACGAAGCATCTCCTGAAGATTTTACCAGACAATTCGAAGAGAATATAAATATAGTAAATAATGATGCAACGATTACCGAATCAGGAAAAAAAGCGTTAATTGAAAAAAATGCCTGGATACAAATTTTAGATGAAAATGGTAAGGTAATCTATAACTACAGAACGCCTGAGGGAATAACGGAAAAATACACGCCAGCGGATATCGTTCAAAATTATAAATATCAGGAAATTGCGAACACAACAGTTTTTGTTGGAGAGAAAAAGGAAAATTCCATTCATTACAGTTATTTTATTGGGATAGATAATCCCAGTTTAAATCGCTATTTTATTTCGTATGATAATCGAGACATATATCAAGTGGTTAAGGTTGGCGGAATTATTTTTATGATAGACATTTTCATTGCCTTGCTAATTGGCTACTTTTTTAGTAAACGTCTCACACAGCCTTTACAAACACTCATTAATGGGATCAAAAGATTGGCAAACAAAGATTATGCTATCCATTACGAGCCTAAAGGAGTTTATAAAGATGTCTTTAACAATGTCAATTTTTTATCCAATCAGCTAACAGCCAATGAAAAGGAACGAAAGAAATTGGAGATAATGAGAGAAGATTGGATAGGAAATATTTCCCATGATATAAAAACACCACTAGCATCCATACAAGGATATGCTGAATTGATTAAAGATCCAGATTATCATTTTTCTTTAGAAGAAATACGGGAGTACGCTGAAATCATTGAACAAAAATCATTATATATCAAAGAGGTAATGGAAGATTTAAATTTATCCACAAGATTGAAAAATAAAGCACTATCGTTAAATAAAAAAACGGTTAATCTTGTTGCTTTATTAAGAAATATGGTGATTGATATATTAAATGATCCTAAATACGCTAATCGTAATATCGTATTTCATGTAAATCAAGGGGAGATCCTCGCAACAATTGATGAAATTCTTTTTCGAAGAGCAATCAATAATTTACTTTATAATGCGATTGTTCACAATGATGAAAATGTACAAATAGATGTAACTTTAGAGAAAAAAGAACGAACACATCTAACAATAAAAGATAACGGTAAAGGCATTGAGAAAAAAGAACTCGACAAAATTTTTGACCGCTACTATCGGGGAACAAATACTGGGGATGCACATAAAGGCTCTGGACTAGGAATGGCGATCGCCAAAGATATTATTCAGGAACATAATGGGGAGCTTACGATTAACAGTGAGATTGGTCGTGGAACAACGATTGATATTACATTGTGAAGACTCCTAATAAAAAGAAAACATTGCCAAAACATTTGAGTTTTAAACATACTTTCATAAACTATCTCGAAAACAAAACAGATCATTTTAAGAGTTACACTAGTGTTTCAGTGGAATCTCTTTCTTTTTAGAAAGATAAGGGTTAAAAAGTGTAGTAGTATCTCTGAACCCCACTGGCTCTAGCCGTGGGAGTATCAAGATCTTTAAGACATGATTTTTCATCCAATTACCTTGATATTCATAAGCACTGTAAAATCAGTGATTATGAATATCTTTTAATTGAGATTTTATATCAATTAATAGCTTACATTCACCGAAATATTACATTCAAAATGATGCTGACAAGACTTTAACGTCCCTTTTTTGCTTTGTAGAACTACAAGAGAAATTCATATTGCCGCTTACCATGCAAAATTCGCCTTACCTGTACCTCATCATCCTTGACGACATAAAATACTAGATAACTATGCACTACTAACGCACGATAGCCTTTTTCTCTTAGTACGGGATTTTTCAGCAAAGGGTATCGAAATGGTAACTCTGCAAGTGATGCCACCCGTTCTACGATCTCATCATACAGTTTGGTACCTTCCATGAACGACTGCTCATTTATATAGTCGATAATCTCACGCAAGTCCCGTTTTGCAGTAGGAAAGATGAGTACTTTATATTTTGTCACGAATCTTTAACCTCATATTCTGAGCCACTTTCAAAAAATCTTCACCATTAGCACCATTTTCAATTTCCGCCTCTGCTTCAGATAACTTACTATATAACTCAATTAAAGCTTGTTGGCGCTCATACTCCTCAATACTCATTACAACCATATCTCCTGTACCATTTTTGGTGATAAATACAGGTTCCCGTTCCCGACGACAAAACTCGGAGATTTCATTTGCGTTGTTACGCAAATCTGAGATAGGACGAATTGTAGGCATACATACTTTCTCCCTTCGGCAAGTTGTTAAGTTTAATTATAGCACAATTAAGAGCAATTTATGCACTATTTTATGAGTAAATATACTCATATACTTTATTAACTATTGATATTTTGAATATAATGATTAACTACTTTTCATTTTCTTTTGAAAGATATATACCGCTAATATGGCAATGACTAAACTATGTCTCTAAGAGCCACGCCGTTGAATTGGTTAGCAATGCCCTGCAAATCCCTGCTACTGGTTTTTCATTGAATATACTGCCACATAAAAGTCCTATTCCCATGAATAATCAGCATTAAGTGGAAAAAGCGTGATCACATTTGACCACGCTTTTAATAAAGTAATTAGTAAACTTTTTATAATCAATATTTATTGTATTCCGTTTGGATTTTCTCTAAGATTTACAATTGTAATCACTTCGTTTTTTCTTTTGCAAACGCCCTTCAGAAGCCTTTACAAGCTGTTTAATATTCCGATAAATAAGTAGGATACAGCTTCAACATGTATTTTTATGCTACATCATAACCTTGATCTTCAACAACTTCTTTCATATTTTCAGACGAAACTTTTGCTTCGTCATAAGTTACTTCTACTTTACCAGTGCTTAAATCTACTTCTACAGCAGATACTCCATCCAATCCTTTAAGTGCGCCTTCTACAGACATTTTGCAGTGGCCACATGTCATCCCTTTAACATCTAAGGTTTTTGTTTGCATTTTTTCACCTCCTTTCAAGTTTTATGGAAGGAAAAATTAGATCTTAACTCTCTTTAAACGTAAGGAGTTAGACACAACACTAACGGAACTTAATGCCATGGCCGCGCCGGCAATCCATGGTGCAAGTAACCCAATAGCTGCAATCGGGATTCCCGCTGTATTGTATCCAAAGGCCCAGAAGAGGTTTTGACGGATATTTTTAATCGTAGCATGGCTGACTTTTATTGCTTTTGGAATGAGTAATAATTCTCCACCAAGAATCGTTACATCGGCAGCTTCAATTGCTACCTCCGTGCCTGTACCTATGGCAATTCCAATATCGGCGATTGCTAATGCAGGAGCATCATTTACACCATCCCCAACCATGGCAACTTTTTTACCTTGTAATTGAATTTCCTTTATTTTATCCGCTTTTTCTTCAGGCAATACTTGAGCTATTACTTGGTCAATGCCAACCTGTTTTGCAATTGCTTGTGCAGTTCGCTCATTATCTCCTGTTAACATGATAACTTCTAAACCTTCTTCTTTTAACTCTCTTATTGCTTGTGGCGCTGTTTCTTTAATTGTATCTGCAACGGCAATAATTCCGCGATACTTTCCATCAATAGCAATTAACATCGCCGTTTTTCCATCAACTTCGTAATCAATCAATTCTTGTTCCGCACTACCAACATCGATTTGGTGATCTTGCATGAGTTTTCGATTTCCGACAAGAATGTGATTACTAGATATCGTAGCTTCAATACCGTGTCCAGGTATAGCCGTGAAATCATCTACTTCGACTAAATCGATATTTTTTTCTGTTGCATGGGCAACAATGGCTTCAGCAAGCGGATGTTCAGAGCCTTTTTCTGCACTA
>NZ_JBPPZG010000227.1:0-5920 GCF_051918545.1 Pseudogracilibacillus amylolyticus (SeqCode)
GCACAATTAGAGCAAATTTTGGCCACTTCTACTAAGAATGGTGTAGAACAGGTAAAAGCCGGTAGAATAATGGAACGGATTAAGCAAGTGAGTAAGGAAGTAAAAGTAGGTGGAGAAAATAGAAGAAATTAAATAATCCCCCGCAGACATAAACGAAAATAATGTCTGCGGGGGCTCGCCTTTTACGAATAAAATTATAGATCAACGTAGTGGAAAATGCCCGTGTCACTTTTCAACGAATAACAGAGACTAAAATCTATTGAAAATATCTTTGGCGTTCTCTTCTCATTAAATTTCTTCATGATTCTTACTTACCTTAAATTTGAATATATTTTCAGGAACCACTTTTATGAACTAAATCTTTGATTTTTTCTTATTCATTTTTTCCGCACCTCGTCCATATAATGTACTACGGAACACAGGATGAGGATGTGGTAGAGATTGAAAGTCATTTATTTTCGCCATGAAAAAGAAGTGATTTATTTTTGTGAAATGCTTTACCGGATACAGGGAGAAATATGTGTACAGTGGAAAAGAGATGAACATTGGGGGAATGAGCTGCGTATTCAGGATCAGAAAGTAACACTTGATCTAGTGATCTCTTGTTTGGTTAAAGTGTTAATGTTTTATCGGTTAAACAAAATGATCAAACAAATCACGAGAGACAAATACTTCTATACAGACAAGGAAGAAATCGAGAGGATATGTTTGTTAACGAATTGGATAGTTACCGAAAAGCATTATCAAGAACATTTATTTAAAGAGCATTTATCTTTAGAAAAGTATTTATTTAATACGCTAAGGCAAAATATTGAAGACGCATTTCCAATTCACTTTGATTCGTTAATAACATTTTGTACGCAACCTCTGCAAAAAAAATTAAAAGAAGCAGTTGGATATGGAATTGACGAAATGAAGCGTGAGGAGGAGCACCAGAGCTTTGTACAATCGATCCGTGATTTTATTAAACGAAGAAAATCGAAATCAAATGAATTACATATCGTTCAAGGAGAAAATTTTACATTTTATAAACCAACTGGGGAACAGTATAATTATCTTGAACTAAAAACATTAATGTATAATGAGCCTCTCTATATTTTAGGATTAGATGCAAATGAAATGAATTTATCACCGATTATTACACTACTTCCAAAGAAAATTTATATATACGGGGATCATCCGGCCGAAGCCAAAACATCAACCATATTAAATATTTTTCAAGAGAGAGTTACATTTTTGCCTAAAGAACGCTTTCCTTTTCACTATCATGTTAATTAATTGCCATAATACATAAATCTTGATATAATTCTTTTTAAGAAAATAATCTCAAAAAGTGATGAGAAGGACATGATTATTTTAGCCTGCAATAGATAGAGAAAGAAGTCGTCGGCTGGAAGCTTCTGCTATTTGCATAAAATAATTACCACCTTTGAACTCTGTAATTGAAATAAAGTAAATTATAGCGCTACTTCCACGTTACGGAAATAATGAAGTCGAATCATTTTTTATTAAGCAGTTAATGCTTTTGTAAAATCGAAAATGAGGGTGGAACCACGTGTTAACACTCGTCCCTATCTATTTTAGGGATGAGTGTTTTTGTTTTGGAAGAAAGTTATAAACTTCCTACCGCTCACCGACTAAAACCGTTACGTCCTAAGGCTCGCGCTTTTGCTCGCCCCACCGGAAAAGAGTTGTGACTTGCACGGCTGTGGGTTGTAAGTATAACGAAGGCTTTCGCCATAAAATCTTGGCGAATAGGCCAAATTTCTAAGATGAAAAAGGGAGTGTTTTTTATGATTACAATAGCTTTCCCAGATGGGAACAAAAAAGATTTTGAACAAGGAATTACTGGTGAAGAAATAGCTCAATCCATTTCACCTGGCTTAAGAAAACAGGCGCTCGCAATTAAACTGGATAATCAGTTTATCGATTTAAGACGCCCTCTTCAAAACGGTGGTAAAATAGAAATTATCACATATAAAGATGCAGACGGAATCGATATTATGCGACATTCAACTGCCCATTTAATGGCACAGGCGATCAAACGATTATATAAAGATGTTAAGTTTGGTGTCGGCCCAGTTATTGATGAAGGCTTTTATTATGATATTGACATGGAAGACTCGCTTACACCTGAGGATCTGCCGAAAATTGAGAAAGAAATGCAGCGTATTATTGATGAGAATTTAGAAATAGCTCGTCAAGATGTTTCACGAGAAGAAGCAAAAGAAATGTTTCGCGAAATTGGTGATGATTTAAAACTAGAGTTAATTGATGATATTCCAGAAGGTGAAACCATTTCTATTTACAAACAAGGTGAATTTTTTGACCTTTGTCGCGGGGTTCATGTACCACAAACAAGCAAAATCAAAGCATTTAAATTATTAAGTATTTCCGGTGCTTACTGGCGTGGAGACAGCAAAAATAAGCAATTGCAACGGATTTACGGTACTGCATTCGAAAAAGAATCGGAACTAAAAGAACATTTACGCATATTGGAAGAAAGAAAAGAACGTGATCATCGCCGTCTTGGTAAAGAATTGGAATTGTTTACTGTTTCACAAAAAGTAGGTCAAGGGCTGCCGATTTGGCTTCCAAATGGGGCTACAATTCGTCGTATTGTTGAGCGTTATATCGTTGACTTAGAAGAAAAACTTGGATATAACCATGTGTATACTCCAGTTCTTGGAAGTGCAGAATTATATAAAACAAGTGGACACTATGACCATTATCAAGATGATATGTTTCCATCGATGCAGATGGAAAACGAAGAACTATTTCTTCGTCCGATGAATTGTCCACATCATATGATGGTTTATAAAAATCAATTGTACAGTTATCGTAATTTACCAGTACGAATTGCTGAACTTGGGATGATGCACCGTTATGAAATGTCCGGAGCACTAGCAGGATTACAGCGCGTGCGTGGAATGACGTTAAACGATGCACATATTTTCTGCCGTCCGGATCAATTAAAAGATGAATTCGTTAGAGTCGTTGAATTAATTAAACAAGTGTATAAAGATTTTGCGATTGAAGATTATTATTTCAGATTATCTTACCGAGATCCAGAAGATACAGAGAAATATATTGATAATGATGAGATGTGGGAGACAGCTCAATCTGTATTAAAAGAAACAATGGATGAGTTAAATCTGCCTTATGTAGAGGCAATTGGTGAAGCAGCTTTCTATGGACCGAAACTTGATGTTCAAGTAAAAACAGCTCTCGGACATGATGAAACATTGTCTACAGTCCAGCTAGATTATCAAGTTGCAGAACGTTTTGATCTCTCCTATATTGGGGAAGATGGAAAACATCATCGTCCCGTTGTTATTCACCGTGGGGTTGTATCTACGATGGAGCGATTTGTCGCTTATTTAATTGAAGAATATAAAGGAGCTTTTCCTACTTGGTTGGCTCCAGTTCAAGTACAAGTGATTCCAGTTTCACCGACAGTGCACTTGGATTATGCAAATGATGTTGCTGATAAATTACAGCGAGCAGGAATTCGAGTAGAAGTCGATGTCAGAGATGAAAAAATCGGTTATAAAATTCGTGAAGCACAAACAAAGAAAATTCCTTTTGCATTAGTAATTGGCGATAAAGAAATGGAAGCAGGTAGCGTAAACATCCGTAGATACGGAGAAAAGAAAACAGACTCCCTTCCTTTTGAAGAGTTTTTACAACTCATCAACAAAGAAATAGAGGAAAAAGTTGGCCATAAATAAAATGTTTTACCAAAAAAAGTTGGGCTTTTTGTTAGTTCAACCGAAGAGGATTTATTGCTATTGTACTAAATCCATAAATTGTGCAGTAACATCACCGTTGATTTTCGCTCCGGGCAGTACGCTTTCCGCGGGCACGGCTTTAGCCTCCGAAGCAGAAACCCACTGCTTCTGAGTCTTCAGACACGTGCTTTTCCCGCAGGAGTCGACTGCCCTCCACTACAATCAACTAGATCGGTGAATCCCCCGGTACAGAACATTTATATCTACTGTACCAGCGGAGGAAATACATGGAGACTCCTGCAGGAGGAAAGGCCTAGGTGAGACAACGCAGTGCGTAGCACAAGGAAGGCTCATCAGCCGCCTGCGGAAAGCGGAATGTATTTCCGAAGCGGTAGATCAATTTCTATCTGAATTTACTGCACAGTATACTTCAACTATGGAGTTCAAAAATAGAACTAATAAAAAAGTTTGGATTTAATTGAGTTTGACAAACTAATTTAAGCATGCTAGACTATAGTAGTTGAATTGAATAATTCATAATCTGACTAACGACAAGTAGGAGCACCCGCTTCTCACCTGATCAACGCTTTATACAAAGCTGTTGGCTGGTTATTAGTATCTTTCTACAACATGAGAGACATGTGGGTGCATTCGTGTGCCCACATTTTTTATTTTGTAAATGCTCAACATCTTGTCATAGCGGATCAAATTTTTTCGGAGGTGGCTAGATATTAGCAAGGAAATGAATGTTAATGAAACGATTCGTGCAAGAGAAGTACGTCTTATTGATGCAAATGGTGACCAACTTGGAGTCAAATCTCGTGATGAAGCATTAAAAATTGCACAAACGAGAAATTTGGATTTAGTTTTGGTAGCTCCAGGAGCAAAACCGCCAGTTTGTCGAATAATGGACTACGGTAAATATCGTTATGAGCAACAAAAGAAAGACAAAGAAGCACGTAAAAAACAGCGGGTTATTAATGTGAAAGAAGTACGATTTTCACCTGGTATTGGAGATCATGACTTTAATACAAAATTGCGGAATGCCCGCAAGTTTATTGAAAATGGTGATAAAGTTAAGGCTTCTGTTCGGTTTAGAGGACGTGCGATTACTCACAAGGAACTAGGACAAGAAGTACTAGATAGGCTTGCAGAAGAAGTAAAAGATATTGCATCTGTTGAATCGAAGGCTAAAATGGAAGGCCGGCAAATGTTTATGATGCTAGCACCAACATCAGAAAAATAAGAATTTTGCATCGAATGTAATTGAGGGAGGAACAGAATCATGGCAAAAATGAAAACTCATAAAGGATCACAAAAACGTTTTAAACGTACAGGATCTGGAAAGTTAAAACGTTCACACGCATACACAAGCCACTTATTTGCTAACAAGTCACAAAAACAAAAACGTAAATTACGTAAATCAGCGCTTGTTTCAAAAGGCGATCAAAAGCGAATCGACCAAATGATTCCAAGATAATAAACTATAAAATTTGATTTGTACTTTTAGGAGGTAATAACAATGCCACGAGTTAAAGGTGGAACAGTTACACGTGCTAGACGTAAACGTGTATTAAAATTAGCAAAAGGATATTATGGTTCAAAACATAAATTATTTAAAACTGCAAAGCAACAAGTAATGAAGTCAGGTAATTATGCATACCGTGACCGAAGACAAAGAAAACGGGAATTCCGTAAATTATGGATTGCTCGTATTAACGCTGCAGCACGTTTAAATGATATTTCATATAGTAAATTAATGCATGGGTTAAAAGTTGCTGGAATCGATATTAATCGTAAGATGCTTTCTGACCTTGCTGTTAATGATGAAAAAGCATTTACGGCACTTGTTGAACAAGCAAAAGCAGCACTTAAATAAGAAGAAAAGCCAGATCTTAATTTGATTAGGATTTGGCTTTTTTAATTCTTTCGTAAAGTATATTTTAGTATTTCCATGGATAAGTTACTTGATTGCAAGTATTTTTGTCTAGTCCGACGCAGAACATGCTAATGTCGATGACGTCACAGGTGTATTAGTTCTTGCAATAAGACCTAAAAATAATAATTTACGTTCAAAAATAGTGATAAAATTATTGAATTTTTATTTATATAAATTTAATTGATGAAAAACAAAAGGTAGTTTATAAAGATAAAAAACACGCTTAAAATTGCGTGTTTTTTGTTTTTTC
>NZ_JBPPZG010000228.1:0-5879 GCF_051918545.1 Pseudogracilibacillus amylolyticus (SeqCode)
AAGATTTTGAAAAAACGAGTGAAGGAGATACGACATTAGTTACTTTTTTAACGGATTTAGCGTTAATCGCTGATATTGATTCAATGGATGATACGGCGGCTGATCAAAATGAGAAAATTACATTGATGACACTCCATTCAGCAAAAGGGTTGGAATTTCCGGTTGTATTTTTAATTGGAATGGAAGAAAATATTTTCCCACATAGTAGATCGATGATGGATAAAGAAGAAATGGAAGAAGAACGCCGCTTAGCATATGTAGGGATTACAAGAGCGGAAAAAGAATTATACCTAACTCATGCGAATATGCGGACACTTTATGGTCGAACGAATTTCAATCCAATTAGCCGATTTATTACAGAAATCCCGGAAGATTTAATTGACGGAATGGTGGAGAAAAAACGCCAGATCCGCGATCCTTTCTTAGATAATCAGGCAGTAAATTCGATAGGAACAAATAGACCTATTAAAAAACAATTGCCTCGTAAAAAGGCAGAAAGAATATCGTCAACTGGTGCGGAGAATAAGGAATGGAAAGCCGGAGATAAGGCGCACCATAATAAGTGGGGAGTTGGAACAGTCGTAAACGTACAAGGAACAGGCGATTCAACGGAATTGGACATTGCTTTTCCAGCACCGACAGGAATTAAACGGTTATTAGCGAAATTTGCACCGATTACGAAACAATGAGGTGTTAAGATAGATGAATAAACAAGAAGCAAAAGAAAAAATGGCAGCTTTAGTAGACCAACTTAATATATATGCCCATGAATATTATGTATTAGATAATCCGAGTATTCCAGATGCAGAATACGATAAGAGATTTCAAGAATTACGTAAACTGGAAGAAGCTTTTCCAGACTTAATTTTCCCTCACTCACCGACGAAACGAGTTGGGGGTGAGCCGCTTGAGGGGTTTGAAAAAGTAGAACATGAAGTACCAATGTTAAGTCTTGGTAATGCCTTTGATGAACAAGAACTTCGGGATTTTCATCGCCGAGTTACGAATGGTTTAAACGAGGAAGTAGTTTATGTTTGTGAACTCAAAATAGATGGCTTGGCTGTGGCTTTGACGTATGAGAATGGACAGTTCATTCGGGGCTCAACGAGAGGGGATGGTCGTGTAGGCGAAGATATTACGAGTAATTTACGAACCGTTCGAAGCGTACCTCTTTATATCCCGGAACAGCGACTATTAGAAGTTCGCGGAGAGGCTTATATGCCGCATCATTCTTTTGTAAAACTAAATGAAATTCGTGAAGAAAATGGTGAACCGCTTTTTGCTAATCCGAGAAATGCTGCAGCAGGTTCATTAAGACAGCTTGATCCCCGGATTGCAGCTACTCGTAATTTAGATTTATTTTTATTTGGTTATGGACAATGGACAATCGATGAAATTCAAACACATAGCGGTAGACTTGAATATCTTAAAGAACAAGGATTTAAAATAAATAAAGAGTGGAAAAAGTGCCAGACAATTGATGAAGTGATTGAATATGTTACTTACTGGACCGAAAATAGAGGGAGCTTGCCATATGAAATTGATGGCATTGTCATTAAAGTCGATGATCTCTCGCAGCAAGAAACATTAGGCTATACGGCAAGAACCCCGAGATGGGCAATCGCTTATAAGTTTCCAGCGACAGAAGCCATTTCAAAAATAGAAGATGTTGAGTTAAGTGTTGGCAGAACAGGGGTAGTAACACCTACCGCCATTTTGCAACCTGTTTTTATTGATGGTTCAACGGTCAGCAGAGCGACTCTCCATAATGCGGACCAAATTCGTGCACTCGATATTCGAATTGGAGATACGGTTATTGTAAAAAAAGCGGGAGATATTATTCCAAAGGTAGTTCGTGTCGTTACAACTGAACGAACTGGAGAAGAAGTGCCGTATGAAATGCCAACACATTGCCCGGCATGCGAAACAGAGTTAGTTCATTTAGATGATGAGGTTGCACTTCGTTGCATGAACCCGGATTGTCCGGCTCAATTAAAAGAAGGGTTGATTCATTTCGTATCAAGGGATGCAATGAATATAGACGGCCTTGGAGAAAAAGTTATTGACCAATTATTTAGAGAAACATTAGTTACCTCCATTGATGATTTATATCGTCTAAAAAAAGAACAGCTCCTACCACTTGAGCGTATGGGTGAAAAGTCGGCATCCAATTTAATTTCGGCTATCGAGGCATCGAAGAAAAACTCATTAGAAAAATTGCTCTTCGGTCTCGGTATACGTCATATCGGTGCGAAAGCTGCGCAAATTTTGGCGGAAGAATTTGAAACGATGGAGAAAATCCAACAAGCAACCTATGATCAACTCGTTGCGATAAATGAGATTGGTGAAAAAATGGCAGATGCTGTCGTTCATTATTTTGCACAAGAAAAAGTAAAGGAATTACTGGAACGACTTAATGAACTCGGGGTAAATATGACTTATGAGCGTCGTCAAACAGACGGTGACCCTGAGGTGTCAGAAATGTTTACTAATAAAACAGTCGTTTTAACAGGGAAATTAGAAAAATTTACGCGACGTGAAGCGAAGGAATTCATTGAAGTAAACGGTGGTAAAGTAACAAGTAGCGTAAGTAAAAATACTGATTTAGTCATTGCTGGGGACGCTGCTGGCTCAAAGTATGACCAAGCAAAAAAATTAAATATTCCCATTTGGGATGAATCCCAGTTAGAAGCAGCCATTAAAGGAGTGTCTACATGAAACGATTAATAATACTAATGGGATGTGCACTTCTACTGCTTTCAAGTTGTTCAAACCAAAGCCAAGAAGAGATTGTACAGCCAGAAGAAAATGAAGGGGAGACAGAGATATCAATTATCCCAAACTACTCTTTATCGGATGATCAATATAAAATGCTTTTACCCTATCGCCCTAGCCTGGCACGGGGAGCTATTACGAACCAAGTAACTAACCGAGTCGATATCGATGAACTAGAAGAAGGATTACGACGTCATTCTACGACAGTCTTTGACCCGAAAAAGTATGTATATGAAGAGGGGCAGTATTTAGAAACTGAATTTATTTATGAAATTATTGATTCTTTAAATCCAAATGTAAAAGAAAAAAAAGATGAGAAAGAGCAAATTAAGGAACATCGAAACAATCCCCGAGTTTTTTCTCATATTCTTGAACAAAATTATTTGGAGAGAAAAGACAATAACACGGTAGAACTTGTCGGTTTATCTATTGGAATCTCTCTTAAATCTGTTTACCGATTTCAAACGGAAACAGGTGGCGATTATTATTATGAAAAGATTCCTAAAAAAGAAATGGAAGAAGAAGGAAAGAAAATTGCCCAAAAAGTACTTGAAGCGATTCGAGAACTAGGAGAACAAGAAGATGAAGAATTAAAAAAGGTACCGATTATGATTGCATTATTCAGAGAAGAAGAGCAATCCTCTCCTGTACCCGGAAACTTTGTTGCTAAAACATTAGTCGGTGAAGGTGAAAATACTATCGGTAAATGGGAAACAATTAATGAAGAGAACGTACTGTTTCCTTCCGACCGATCAAATGAAAAATATAATGAAGATCATCAAAAGGTTAAGACTTTTAGCGAAAAAATTGCCGATTATTTTCCTAACTATGTTGGGGTGGCTGGAAGAGGACTTTATATTGACAAAAATTTAACACAGTTATCGATTGAAGTGCCAATTGAATTTTATGGTAAAGGGGAAGTTATCGGGTTTACGCAATATGTGTATGGACTCGTTAAAGAAATTTTCCCTAACTATTATGATATTGAAGTGGATGTAACCTCAAGTAATGGTTCGGAAAGTTTAATTTATCGTAAAGCAGGAGAAGATGAACCAAACGTTCATATATATCACTAAATAGTCAAGCTTAAATATCTTCATGAAAGAAAATCGTTGATTAGATCTACTACTGAGAACAGCTAATCAACGATTTTCTAGTTGTTAAAGAATTATGATAAATCACCTGTATTGTGGAAGATCCACAATAAGAAGATGGTAAATTTATGTACGGGCAATATTGAAAGCCATGAGTCCTGGTTTTATACTAGAGGTATAGTGAGAAACTCTCAATTTTCCCCTTAAATTGGCTTCGATTGTAGACATGCTTTATTTTACCAAGTACAATCTAGTTAAGTGAATAAAATTAGGGGAGAAGAGAGAAGCGGATGGATTTAACTGAGAAGGTTTTTCAAGCGAATGATGTACATCAGTTAGTAGAGCAATTAAGTGATTTACTACAAAAAGGAGTAATTGTAGAAAATAGAGATTTTGAACTTATTGCTTACAGTTCACCAAATGAATTTTCATTTGATCCCGTACAGCAAAAGACAATCTTATCAAAAAGGTGCCCGTTATTTATTATCGAACGTTTGAAAAAAGAAGGGATTATTGACCGATTAAAATGGGAGGAAAGACCTCTCAGGCTACCGGCAATTGAAGACATAGGCTTTTATCAACGGATTGTTGTTAGTTTAAAATATCATAATATAATACGGGGTTACTTATGGATTTACGAAGCGGATGAATCTATTGATGAGGAAATTTTAAATTTTATCACAAAAGTAGCGCCTTATCTAGGTAAGTTGTTATTTGAAGAACAACAAACCATTGAAAATGATCTACCGACTGTCATTTGGAAATTGCTTAACGGTGAGTTTTTAAATGATGTAGAAATACATCGTGCCGTGGGTATTGCATCCTATCAAGTACCCAAGGAATTTACTATCATTATCGTATCCATACAAGATCCAGAATTTTTGTATATGTTAAATACAGTAAAAGAGATTTTTCTTAAAGAAAAAATTGCTTATTATTTAGGAAAAGGTACAGAAATAGTTGGAATTGTTGATGGTAATAAAGAAATATCATCAAAACAAAAAACAGATCATGTAAAAAAGCAGTTACTAGAAAGTTTTTCAAAAGCAGAAAGAAAAGCTGTTTTTATCGGTAGCGGTAATGAATATCGGAAAATAAGCCAGATAAGACAAAGTTATCTTGAAGCATTAGAAGTTATTGAAACACTCGTTTTTTTAAACTTGGATCAAGTAGTTTGTTCATTTGATGAACTGGGAATATATCGTTATATCAAGTATATGTACAAGAAAAATGTAAGCGAAAATTACCGGAATGAAAAAATCGTAAAAATCATGAAAAAAGATGCTGAAAACAACAGTGAGTTACTAAAAACGCTTTGGTACTTTATAAAAAATAATTGTCGAGTTGGAAAAACCGCTGAAATGTTATTTATCCATCCAAATACATTAAACTATAGAGTTAAACAAATTGTGGAATTAACAAATATTGATTTCGATAACATCCACGAACGAGCTGAATTATATTCTCAGTTAATTGCATTAAATCATATTCCGGATTACTATGAATTTTATCAGAAACAATTTTATTAAGTGCATTGGTTAGAATTGAATGAACAGGGTATCACTATAATTAGCTGATTATTTTAAAGGAGGCCACCATAATGGTAGTTGAATATAAACATGAACCTTTTACTGATTTTTCAATTGAAGAAAATAAACGTCAAATGCAAGAGGCATTAAAGAAGGTAGAAGCAGATTTAGGGCAAGAATATCCTTTAATTATAAATGGAGAAAGAATTACTACGGAAGACAAAATAGTTTCCGTTAACCCAGCAAATAAAAAAGAAGTAATCGGGTATGTCTCCAAAGCGAATCAGGAACTAGCTGAACGTGCAATGAAGGTTGCTGATGAAACGTTTGAAACATGGAGAAAATCGGATCCTCGTTTTAGAGCGGATATTCTCTTTAGAGCAGCTGCAATTGTACGTCGCCGTAAGCATGAGTTCAGTGCATTGCTTGTAAAAGAAGGCGGTAAACCTTGGAAGGAAGCAGATGGAGATACTGCTGAAGC
>NZ_JBPPZG010000229.1:0-5875 GCF_051918545.1 Pseudogracilibacillus amylolyticus (SeqCode)
TTAATTTTATCGCCTTCTGATAAGACATCCGATACTTGATCGACATGTGTATGAGCAAGTTCAGAAATATGTACGAGTCCATCAACTCCACCAATATCCACAAATGCACCGAAATTAGTTATTCGTTGTACGGTTCCTTCAACGATTTGTCCTGCTTCCAATGATTCTAAAAGTTCAGCTTTCTTCTTCTCTTGTTCTGCTTCTACGACTGCACGATGGGACAGAATAATTCTATTTTGTTCTTTATTTAAATCAACAATTTTCACTTGCAATTTTTTGTTCTTATAATCTGAAAAATCTTCTACAAAATATGTTTCCACGAGAGAGGCAGGTATGAAACCCCTTAAACCAACATCAACCACAAGCCCACCTTTTACAATTTCCTTTACTTCTGTCTCAAATATTTCATTTTGATCAAATTTTTGCTGTAGATCTTCCCAAGCTTTTTCTGCATCTACCATTTTTTTCGATAAAACGACTTCTTCATCATCCATTTTCTTTACTTGTAATGTTAGTTCGTCCCCCTCTTTTACAACATCACCAGGATTTTCCACATGAAGATGGGATAATTCACTAATTGGTATAACTCCTTCTGACTTATAACCAATATCAACAAAAACTTGTTTTTCATCAACTTTTACAACAGTACCTGTTACAATACTTCCGACTTGTAATTCATTGTTTGATTCCACCATATGTATTCACTCCTAAGCACTATTTAAAAACAACTATTTATAGAGAAACTAACATTTTCCTTTTCATATAGTATAACATGAAATCTATCTTGATAATAACTTCTTATAATATATTTCATTTGTCAAGTGAAATTATTGTAAATGACCTTCGTTTTTTTGAAGAAAATGATTAACTTCGTTCAAAATTTCTTCTACAACTTGATCAATCGATAACTCTGTTGTATCAATTGCAATTGCATCCTCTGCTTGAATTAATGGAGATGTTTCCCGATTCATATCTCGGTTGTCTCTTTCTTTTATTTCTAATTTTAATTGTTCGAGATTAGAGGCAATTCCCCTTCTTTTATTTTCACCATATCTTCTTTTCGCTCTTTCATCTACAGAAGCTATTAGAAATATTTTAACTTCGGCATGAGGTAAAACATTCGTTCCTATATCTCGCCCATCCATTACAACACTTTTATTCTCCGCAAGCTTTCTTTGCCTTTCCACCATATCTTCGCGAATCAGTGGATGTTTTGCTACAAGAGAAACAGAATTGGAAACGGCTTGTGATCGAATAGCTTCTGTAACATCCTTCCCATCTAATAAGATTATTTGTTCTTTTCCATTCTCTTTTTGATTTAAAGTAATTGTTGTCTCATGTAGTAATTCAACTAAAGATTTTTCATCTTCTAGATCTAACCCGCACTCTATTGCTTTTAACGTGAATGCACGATACATTGCACCTGTATCTATATACACAATGGATAATTTTCGAGCAATTTTTTTGGCTACAGTACTTTTTCCCGCTGCAGCTGGTCCATCAATTGCGATTCTTATCTTCTCACTCATCATACGTTCCCCCTACTTCACTGAAAGTAACCTTATTGTATGAAAAAACTTGGCAAAATGCCAAGTTTACGATTTAATTTATAAAATGCCCTGTTTTCTTTTTTTCCTTAACGTATAAAAACAGTATTGAATAATTTTTTCTTGATCATTTTGTTGGTCAAAGTGATATTTTATTGACATGATGCGAATTTCGCCTAAACGTTGAAATCGAATAAATTCCGCTTCCGTTGTTATATAATCGTACGTATTGTTTTCCCATTGTAAAACTAAATAAACTTTTAATTTATTAACTAATTCTAAACTTATTTCTGGAGGAATAATAACTGCAGCTCCGCCACCACTTATATCATATGTTACAGAAGTAAAAGGATTAAAAGAATTATTCAGACAATGAATCGCAATATCAACATTTGTCTTTATTCGTACAAATTCTCTGCGCTGGATTCTTCGTACTTCTTCTATCTTTGGAATAGGAATTGCTAAAGCAGGAACAGTTAATTTGTTATAGGCTTTAATCGGTGCCGAAAACTCGTAAACTTTTTCAGCAACTGTATAGACAACAGAAAAATATCTGTTAGGTGTTAGAGCGCCACTCTTTGTTGACCTAATATTAATAGGATAATCTACATACAAAAACTGCTCATCTTTATCAATTATTCTGCATCGTAAGGATTCCTTAGCATTTTTTTCATGTTTTATCGTAATTGAATCACCTATTTTGAATCCTATTCCTTCCATTTCCGTCACCTCTATACTAGGTACTTTGTTCTATTCTCATTACATATTATGCCATACTACTTTGTGAAATGGAAGGCTATAGGAAACTTGATTGAATTGATTAATTGTTAAATGCTTAACTTAAATGCAAAACGTTTCACATGTTAACTTCAAAGTTTGTTTCTGTTCCTGATAATTTCTCAACATTTTCTTCCGCTCCGCTATCTGCATTTATAAAGATTCGATATGTTTCATCATTCATCGTTCCTAAAAATTCATATGTTAATACTTCTTCATGAAGATCGTTTTCAATTAAAGCTAAATGCTCCTCTTGAATCTCAACATTATTGTTTACCATATCTCTTGCCTCTTCTAGTGTAAGCTTAGGTTCTGGAATATTTCTTTCATCATGATTCATTAAAAAGTTTTTTGCATTAAAACCTAGTATATCTCCATTGTCTAAGGCCACTTTTAAAACCATTGAATCAGGATAAATTCTTACGTCATCTTGACTATATACAAAAGAAAATATACCGACATTATCGAACTGTTGACTTTGTAATGGGATCATATTTTGATAATCAAATTTTTTTAAATATTTTTCCGCTTCAATTAATCCATCATTTAAAGATAATTTTTTATCTTCGATTGGCCGGTCTACTAAGATTTGAATTGGATGTGCTCCTTTTTGAGTAATATCCATATATACACTCTTACCATCTTTATAAGAGACGGAGTACATCGGTACATCTGATCCTTCACCGGATTTTGTTACAACGATATTTACATTATCTTTTATTGAAAATAAGTCTTTACTGAAATTCCGAATTTGTTTTTCATCTTTCCATTCGCCTGGTACATTTTTAAACTCATGATCTTTTGTAGAGATTTCCATGAAAGCTGAACCTTCATCCCCTTCAGCAAATTCAGTAACCTTTTTCTCTACAGTTTTCAATCCATCGATAATCGTATTATCGGATTGTTCTTCTTGGGTTGCAAGTGCCAATTCGACGTCCATCCAACGCAAATTGTTTGCTAAAGTTGTATGTTGTACTTGTCTAAGTTCATCCTTAATATCCGCCGCTTGTTTATAAAGTTGTTCTAATGTTTTAATTTCATCATCATTTAATGGGTCATCGTCTAAATTTCGAATTGCGGTTCGGTAGGTGAAGTCTCCAATTTGAGATAAAAATTCTTCTGTTTTATTAAATGGTAAAAGAGTTAGTGGTAACTGGCCTACATTCGTTAAAGCTTCGGAAGATAACCGCCATATATCAACAAACTGTGGAGAAAGCCTTTCACTCGAATTCATAGCTAAAGATGTTCCAATTTTATCATGAAGTAAATCCATATGATAAGAAAGTTCATGGAACGATCGTTGATATGAGTTTTCGGCCTGAATTAAAAGCGCGTTTTTCTCTTCATGTTCTTTGTAGCCCCAATACCCAACACCCGCAATTCCAATGGCTAAAACCGCTATTAATATTGATCGAATCATGATATCAAACCTTTCTATTTACAGAATATATGTTTTCCAATTTGTTTTATTTGAGGCCTTGTCCAAATCCAAGGTGATGTCGCAGTTTCAGGGTTAAAATAATATGTTGCATTACTTGTTGGATCCCATCCATTAATTGCATCCAATACTGCTCTTCTTGCAGTTTCGTTTGGTGTCAGATATATTTGACCATCAGCAACCGCTGTAAATGCTCTTGGCTCAAAGATAACACCTGAAATTGTATTTGGAAATGTAGGACTATTGACTCTGTTTAAAATAACGGCGGCGACAGCTACTTGTCCTTCATACGGCTCTCCCCTTGCTTCACCGTAAACAGCATTCGCCATTAATTTAATATCATTTTGAGAAAAACCTTGCGGGACATTTACTGCTCCTGTTTGTTGTGCAGGTTGCTGAGCTTGTTGCTGTTGTTGGTTTGGTTGTTGTTTTTGTTCTTTTTGAGCTTGTTGATTTTGCTTTGGCTTTTCTGTACGGTACATGTTTTGCTTTACTTCTTGTTCATTAAACTCTGTGGCTTTTACAAGCTTTTCTTTTGTTTTTTGCCCGGCCATTCCATCTATTTCCATACCAAATTCATATTGAAAATTACGTAAAGCCCAATATGTACGCCAATCAAACACTCCATCAATTGGTCCGGTATAAAAACCGATATGTTTCAGCCTTGCCTGTAATTCAATAACATCATCACCAACTGCGCCATGTTGGATAACTTGTGGACTGAATGCCTCAAGATTTTTTTGATCAAAACTTGGTACATAAATCATTATCATTATCATTAAAGAAAGTATGAGAGAGATTTTTTTATAGTTCATTCTCTTTCCTCCAATTAATTAATAGTGTTGCAATTGTATTTTTTGATTTAATATCCTTTTTATGCATTAATAAGGACAATTTTTCAAAATAGTAAAAGGAATGTTGAAAAACTTATATTATAAAACAGTAAAATATATTTAACGCTATTAATTTATTTTTAGATAATAACCATAATTACAGCTAATGAAAAATAAAAAAACACTAGTGACATATTTTGTACCAACCTATAACACAAAATGTACCAGTGAATGAAAAGCTGTTTACCAGACCATACCCCCTCGTAAAATAATGGAGTCACTAAAAGTGTGACATTATTTTTATATAGGAGTTATTTTTTTATCAAAAGATTTTGGAACTGTATGATGAGGGTATTGGCCTTAGAGTAGGTCTATGGGGAAATCATGAAGATTGATTAGACGGGAACAACAGTCTTTATCATTCGTAAGCAAGAGCGCACAGCGAGTTGGGGAATGATTAATCTCTAAGGTAAAATCTATTCATCTAGAAGAGTGGCTGCTACAAATTTATCAACTAATGAGGTTGTAATCTTACTGGAAGTCACAGAAGTCTTTGATCATAAACAGCTCTCACCCCCACATTTTACAATAAATAAAAAGAATCCATTTTGTAAAAAGATTGATCAAAATAGATTCTTTTCCGGCTAATCAAGTTTGGTTTTATAAAACTGATGTCCTCGAAAATTGATTTCAAAGACCTCTATATGCATCTTGAAACCCACAATACTACATTTTATTAGATTTACTCATTCATTCGTAAAAGAGGTTGTGTTGTACAGCGAAATGAGCCACCAAAGCTTCTAGACACACTGTAATCGATGTATTCAACCATTATTCCTTTCTTGGATAATTGCTCACCAATTATTGGTCGAAATTCCATGTCTGCTACGTATACTTCTTCATTTAAAGGTAATCCATTTGTGATTAATCTTTGTGCATCATTGAAAGAAACAGATATTCTATCCCATTCTTTTAAAGACTCTGGAATACCTTCAAGAAATGCTTCTTCACAAACAATCATTAATCCATCTTTGACCAGACTTAGCGCACAGTCTAAATGTAATATTTTAGAGTGAAGTGGTACTTCCGTGACTGTATATCCGAAATTTGACACAAAGTTCCTCAACCACACTATTCCTTCGTGATTAGAAGCAAGCCCAGACGTCCCAACGAAAATTTCTTTGTTCAGAACTAAAACATCACCGCCTTCAAGAAAAGGGCCTTTCATATCAAAAAAATCACCTAATCTATCTGCCTGTGGTACAGATAAATAAAGGCAC
>NZ_JBPPZG010000230.1:0-5846 GCF_051918545.1 Pseudogracilibacillus amylolyticus (SeqCode)
GTAATCTTTTTTGGGATAGCCTTTATCCTAAATATGCTTTTACGACGTACTTGGTTAATGGCTATTTTTTATCCATTCGTTATTTCCTTAATTATCGGAGATAGTACATTTGGTGAATATTTTACAGATCCTGGAAATGCTTTCTCGAGTACTTTTTCAAAAATGATATCTCTCCCATTCGTCGATGTTGTAATTTTATCATCAGGTTTTATCGGTACACTCGTTTCTGGATTCGTCATTAAATATTTACGTAAGAGCGGTTATCAGATGTTTTAAATTGGTAAAAAAGCAATATTTATTATGAAAAGTTTGTTGTTAATCTATTAATTTTTTAAAAAAATGAATAGATTGCCTCTTTATTGGAAAAGATGACTTCCAAAGAGGTGTTATGAATGTCTATAAAAAATATTATGTACAAAATAATCATGTTACTTCTTTTTATCGGTGCCGTATACACAACAGTGAGTTCGCTCACAAATATTACAATATTCGATGTGAGGGAAAGTTTGGCAACTACTGAAGTAACAGACATCAAAACAGAAACAGCAGATGATATGAAGGAAAGACAGTACTATTTATCAGAAAAAAATTTAAATAAGTTAATAGAGCGTAAAGAGTATATTTCCAGTGAGGAGATCGATGGACCAGAAACATTGGAAGAAGCGATCGACTTTAATCAATACCCAACTACAACCGTAGTTGCCACAGGCTATACAGCAGGGGCAGAGTCAACAGGAAAATCACCTGATCATCTAGAATATGGGATTACTTATTCAGGAATAAAAGTAAAGCGTGATCTGTATTCGACGATCGCTGCTGATTTATCTGTTTTTCCCTTAGGAACGATTTTGTATATACCAGATTATGGGTATGGGGTTGTGACGGATATCGGTGGAGCAATTAAAGGGAATAAAATTGACCTTTATTTTGATACAGTTGACGAGGTATATTCAGAGTGGGGGAAAAAGGAAATAGAAGTGTATGTTGTGAAAAAAGGCAATGGACAAATTACTGAACAAGAATTAGTAGCATTGAATGAAAACGAAGCATTACAAGTATTCAGAGAACAAATCAGACAGAAATCATAAAATCATACATTAAAAGACCTATTGTTATTAAATTAACGATAGGTCTCTTTTTATTGGAGAAATTTTACGTAAATAAAGGATGGAGTAAAAAAGCAATCCCTATCCCAGTTAAAGCCCCGACTAACACTTCGATTGGTTTATGACCTAAAAGTGTTTTTAATTCAGCAATTTTTTCATATTCTGCTTTATCGTGCCAATGAGTCGCTTCATCAATAAATTTTTGAAAATCTTTGACAAGTTGATTTAAGATAATAGCATGTTCGCCAGCTTCCCGTCTAACGCCTGACGCATCAAACATCGTGATAATACTGAAAACAAATGCGATGGCAAAGGGAATCGAACCCACACCTTCGGATATACCTATGGCAGTAGTTAACGCACTTACAGCAGCGGAATGGCTACTTGGCATGCTACCAGTTCCAAAAACAAGCCCAGGTTCAAATTCTCTTGTAATAATTAATCGAATAGGCACTTTAATTACTTGTGCAAAAAGAATAGCAGCAAGTGCAGATATTAAAGGGAAATTCGTAAACAAACTTGCCAAATGACTCACCCTCTTTTGTCGGTGTTTAAAGTATAGCACCTATAAGCATGTATGAACAACAGAAACTTTACTTCAGTGCGGTTTCTAAAGCAAGTTCCATCATTGCATTAAATGAAGTTTGTCTTTCTTCTGATGTTGTTAGTTCGCCGGTAATTATGTGATCGGAAACTGTTAATATTGAGAGTGCTTGTCGGTTAAATTTTGCAGCTAACGTATAAAGAGCTGTAGTTTCCATTTCGACAGCGAGTACTTTGTAGCGACTAAGCAATGCATTTATTTCTTCCCCATTATCGCGATAAAAAACATCACTTGTAAATACGTTTCCTACATGGGTCGTTAAACCTTTTTGTTCAGCAGTTTCATATGCATTTTTTAGTAAGTTAAAATCTGCTAAAGGTGCATAATCAATTCCTTCAAAAACGAGTCGATTGACTTGTGAATCAGTTGTCGCTCCTTGTGCAAGGATAATATCACGTACATTAATATTTTCTTGCATAGCGCCACAAGTACCTACACGAATTAACTTTTTAACATCATATTCTGAAATCAATTCATTTACATAAATCGATGTCGATGGAACTCCCATTCCTGATCCTTGGACAGAAATTCGTTCCCCTTTATACGTACCTGTAAATCCATACATTCCCCTTACATCATTATATTGAACAACATTTTCAAAATAATTCTCAGCAATAAATTTTGCTCTTAGTGGATCCCCAGGTAGTAAAATTGTTTCAGCAATTTCTCCTTTTTTTGCACCAATATGTATACTCATCTTTTTTAGCTCCTTTATAAAGATTCTTGAAAAATTTTATTATAATAGTGTTCTTCTAAATCTTGAATTCTTGAAAGAGATAATCGCCCGAATTCAGAGTTTTCTTCCTTTAATTTCTGCTTAATCGTTTGTAGCGCATTTTTTAGAGAGTTTGCATAGTCTGGTACTTCACCATCAAAGATCTCTGTATCCCTTTTTCGTGCATTCATTTTTTCGTTAAATGCAAGTGCTTTTCTTTCATGGAAAGCAACACCCTCAACTTGACCAGGGTTATGAAGATCCCCTTGTGCAGGGTGCTCCAATACAGCTAAAACTTTTACTAACAGAAAATTCCGTCTATCTTCCAATACTTCACCTAAATATGTTCCGGAATTATATCGTGTTTTAACAATATCCCCAATCTTAATCGTTTGCACATTAACTCCTCCTTCGTTAAAACAGTTGTTATTCTTATTGTGGCAAAAAAATAATAGTATGTCTAACTTATACTATCCTTTTTTAATTACTTGATTTTTGTCCAGTGAAAACAGTCATAAAAAAATGATAAAGGGGTTACTTATTTGTTATTGTACATATTTTTGCATTTTTTGAAAATACTAAACCTACACTTTTTAGAGAGAGTGCCTAACAATTAACAATTTAAAAAGGATTGATCCAATGGAGTTTCCAATCATACATACAAACTTTTGGGATGGCGTGATTGCTGTTCCTTTAATTGTTATTTTAACGCAATTATTTAAATTTTTTCCCATTCCTAGGCAATATTTTCCTACAATAGCGTCAATACTCGGTTTTTCAATTTCCATCTTTTATAGTCATCGACATAATTTGTACGCTGGAATATTCATGGGCGGATTTTATAGTGCTGCCGCTGTCGGTACTTACTCCGCCTTAAAGACGTCTTGGATTGCTTTTAAGAATAGACGGAAAGAGAAGAAAAAACATTAACCGATAATTTTAATGGATCACAAATACGATTGTGGCAAAACAATAACAATTTATCGAATAATATCCAGTTCCTTTTTATTGCAAGAGTAGATTTGGTATAATGTTAAAAAAGGAAGTGATACGATATGGATATGATGTTTTTATATTTTCCAGAAGATAAATCGGAATATATCCCTGCGTTTATTATGCTCGTGATCTTTATGGTCGCCGCAACCGCAACGATGTATTTATTTTATAAAAAGTCAAAGAAAGAAGAAAAGTTTATAGAAGATAAATATGAACTTAACAAGTATTATACTGACAATGACGAAACCTCCAAAGAGAAATAAATACCCTCGGTGAGAGGTTTTTTAATTTCTCAAATATGACACTAGTAAATATTTAGAAATGGCATATACTAAAAACTCCTAATGAAGATTCGACAAAAGGAGTATTCCAAATGCGCTATTTTTTTATCGTTATTAGTATATGTTTTTTATCTGCATGTCAACTGACACAACAGCCTAAATCAGCTCAAACGGTTGACATGTACAATAGGGATGGGGACATGGTTGGAACAGCTAAATTATCCGAGGATCCGAATGGTGTTAAAATTATATTGAAGCTTGAAGGATTAACACCCGGTTTCCATACATGAAATTGGAAAGTGTGAAGCTCCTGATTTTAAAAGGGCGGGAAATCATCTAAATCCTGAAAAAAAGAAACATGGCTTACTACATCCAGATGGGCCACATCTTGGAGATTTACCTAATGTAGAAGCAGATAGTAGCGGAAAAGTAGATACAGAGCTGACTGTGAATGATGCGACGTTGTTAAAGGAAAAAAATTCATTAACCGAACGTGGTGGTACCTCCCTTGTCATAACGGCTGAAGCGGATGATGGGATGTCTCAAATTAGTGGAAACTCCGGTGAACGGATAATCTGTGGTGAAATTAAAGGTGAAAAAGGTGAAACAGATAATCAGGAGCCGACAGATCCGACTGAAAAGGAAGAGAAAAAGTGACGTCATGGGAACGTCACTTTTCAGATAGTTGATTTACTGCACCAACTATTCTATCTATACCTTCTTTTAATGTTTCCTTTGGACAAGCAATATTGATCCGCATAAATTGTTCCCCATCTTTACCATATGCGGAACCTGGATTAAGGCCAACTTTTGCTTTTTCAATCATAAATTTCTGTAAAGATTTATCGTCTAACTGCAGTTTATGGCAGTCTACCCATAATAGATAAGTTGCTTCTGAATCAACAACTTTTAAAACTCCATTTGTATTCTTTTCCAAAGTCGATTTTACAAATTTTTTATTATCTTCTATTACTTCCATTAGTTCATTTAGCCAGTCTGCTCCGTGTTTATAAGCTGCTTCTAAAGCGATAATCCCCATCGTATTTAACATACTGAAACCTTGTTGAGCAAGCTCTTTATCGAGAAGTAAACGTTTTTTAGTATCTGACGTTACAATAAAGGAAGCTTGTAGTCCGGCCAAATTAAATGTTTTCGTTGGGGACATAAAGGTAATCGTTTGTTTAGCGATTTCATCAGATAATGATGCTATTGGGGTATGTGTGTGATCTTTAAAGACTAAGTCAGCATGAATTTCGTCTGCGAATATTAACACGTTATACTTTAAACATAATCTAGCCATCTCAAGCAACTCATTGTTGGTCCAAACTCGGCCAACAGGGTTATGCGGAGAACAGAGTATAAATGCTTTTACACCTTGCTGTAATTTTTCTTCAAAGTCATTAAAATCTATTTTATATTTATCCCCGTTATATTTAAGCGAATTTTCGATGACCTCACGTTTTCCATTTCTAATAATATTAAAAAAAGGAGTATAGACTGGAGTTTGTAATAAGATTTTATCGTTTTCATCTGTAAATGTTTGAATGGCAGTATGTAAGCTTGTAATTACTCCAGGACTAAAGGATAGCCACTTTTCATTAATATCCCAGTTATGTTGATAGTTCACCCAATTAACAACATTTTTTTTAATATCATCATTTATAATGGTATAACCATAAATTCCATGTTCAGCGCGTTCTTTTAACGCATCATTTACTGCTTTTGGCGCTTTAAAATCCATATCAGCTACCCACATTGGTAAAACGTCATCTGTATTAAAAACTGTTTGAACATGATCCCATTTGTAGGAATGTGTATTTTTCCGATTGTAAACAGTTTGAAAATCAGCCATTTTATTTTCCTCCTTATAGTACGTGTTCAAAAAGGAGGATAAAAAAGACCCGTCGGCTAAAGGCGCTGACGTCCTGTCAGCAACGCCGACACTAGCACGTCCTGTGCGTCGGAAGTTCGAGGCGGCGTAGCTTGGAGCAGCGGACTTTCACAGGATGTGATGACTTCCGTGTTGCCCACAGGACGTGGGCGGTTTTAACGGAAGATCCCCTGCCGCATTTAGATACATGAGCCGCGGAGAAACAAGCCAACGAGCTTCCACAGGATGTGGTGACTTCGACGTTCGACACAGG
>NZ_JBPPZG010000231.1:0-5792 GCF_051918545.1 Pseudogracilibacillus amylolyticus (SeqCode)
AAGTCAGCTACAGATTGTTCATTTTCATCAAGTACTTGATCAACAATCTCACGTAATTGTCCTTCATCTGAAATTTGCACAAGTCCTTTGTCTTTCACATATTTCTCAGGATCAGTTCCATTTTCCACAAGTTCTGCAAACACTTGTTTTGCAATTTTTGACGAAATCGTTCCATCTTCAATGAGCTTGATCATTTTTGCTAATCCTTCAGGTGTAATCGCAAGATCGTGAAGCTCTTTTAAATGCTTATTCATATATGCAGAGATATCTCCCATGAGCCAGTTGGAAGCTTGTTTTACATCTGCACCTAGTTTAACCGTTTCTTCAAAGAAATCAGCCATTTCTTTTGTCGCTGTCATAACTCCCGCATCATATTCTGGTAAGTTCATTTCTTCTACATACCGTTTTCTTCGTGCATCAGGTAACTCAGGAATTTCTTTTCGAATTCGTTCTTTCCATTCATCATCAATGTATAAAGGGACGAGATCAGGATCTGGTAAAAATCGGTAATCGTCGGCACTGCCTTTTACACGCATTAAAATTGTCTTTTTTGATTTTTCATCATAACGACGTGTTTCTTGCTCAATTACGCCACCCTCAGATAATATCTTCGCTTGACGTTTCTCTTCATATTCGAGTCCTGCTCGGACAAATGCAAACGAATTTAAATTTTTTAGCTCCGTTTTTGTTCCGAATTCTTCTTGTCCAACTGGGCGTAGAGAAATATTGGCATCACAACGAAGCGAGCCTTCTTCCATTCGAACATCGGACACACCAGTATACTGAATGATGCTTTTCAATTTTTCTAAATACGCATACGCCTCTTCAGGTGAGCGGATATCAGGCTCTGAAACAATTTCAATTAACGGTGTACCTTGACGGTTATAATCAACGAGAGAGCCATCGACTGCGTGGGTTAATTTTCCCGCATCTTCTTCTAAGTGAATACGTTCAATACCTATTCTCTTTTTATTCCCATCGACTTCAATTTCAATCCAACCATTTTCCCCAATCGGTTGTTCATCTTGAGAAATTTGATAAGCTGCTGGATTATCTGGATAGAAATAATGTTTTCTATCAAACACTGTTTCAGAAGCAATATCACAATTTAGAGCCATTGAAGCTTTCATACCAAAATTCACAGCTTCTTCATTTAATACTGGTAATGTTCCCGGATATCCCAAATCTTTTGGATTTATATTGGAATTCGGTTCACTACCGAAAGCATTTGGACTTGATGAAAATATTTTTGACTTCGTTTTTAATTCAACATGGACTTCTAATCCAATAACTGTTTCAAATTTCATTCTTCGGCACCCCCTGTTTCTGGACGCTTTTTATGATGATTTGTCGCTTTTTCATACGCATATGCGGCACGATAAACTGTTTGTTCGTCAAAATGTTTACCGATGATTTGTAACCCTAACGGCAAGCCTGCCTCCGAAAATCCTGCTGGTACAGAAAGTGCTGGAAGTCCTGCTAAATTTGCAGGGACAGTTAGTATATCACTCGTATACATTTCTAACGGATCTCTAATTTTCTCATCAAATTTAAACGCAGCTGTTGGTGTGGTTGGACCAAGAATAATATCATATTGTGCGAACGCCGCATTGAAGTCATTTTGAATTAACGTACGAACTTTTTGAGCTTTTCTAAAATAAGCTTCATTATTATCCCCAGTCAAAACGGTTGTTCCCATTAAAATTCGCCGTTTTACCTCTTCGCCAAAACCTTCTGTCCGTGATTGTTTAAACATATCGATCATATCTTTCGCATTATCCGAACGATTACCGAAACGAACTCCATCAAATCTTGCAAGGCTTGAAGAGGCTTCTGCATTTGCAATTAGATAATAGGTAGCATCCGCATATGCCAAATGTGGTAGAGAAACTTCATCCCAAGTTGCACCTAAAAGTTCAAACATCTGTAGAGCATTTTGAACAGATTCTTTCACTTCATCAGAAACACCTTCACCTAAAAACTCTTTTGGCACAGCAATTTTCAGACCTTTGATATCTTCCGAAAGTGCATCTAAGTATGAAGGAATTGTTTGATTACTGCTTGTTGAATCATTTTTATCATGACCTGCAATGACTTCTAATACCCGTGCATTATCTTCTACCGATCTTGTTAAGGGACCAATTTGATCAAGCGATGGTGCAAAAGCAACCAGGCCGAAACGTGAAACAAGACCATATGTAGGCTTCATCCCGACAAGTCCACAAAAAGAAGCTGGCTGACGGATCGAACCTCCCGTATCTGTTCCAAGCGTAAACATAACTTCCCCAGCAGCTACTGCAGCAGCAGATCCCCCACTTGACCCACCTGGTACGTGATCATGGTTCCACGGATTTACCGTTTTCTTAAAGGCGGACGTTTCAGTAGATGAACCCATTGCAAATTCGTCCATGTTTACTTTCCCAATCATTAGTGAATTTTCATTCGCTAACTTTTCAGTCACGGTTGCATCGTATAGAGGATCGTCAAAATTCGCGAGCATCTTACTTGCACACGTTGTCCGAATTCCTTTTGTAACAATATTGTCCTTAATGGCACCAGGTATTGCAGCTAATTTTTTGTCATAGCCATTTTCTTTATCAATTTGTTTCGCTTTTTCCAGTGCGCCTTCTTTATTTAATGTTAAAAAGGCTTTAATATCGTCATCGACTTTTTCTATTTGTTCAAAGGCCATTCCAGCCAACTCTTCTGCTGAAATTTCTTTTTTATGTAACATGTTTTCAATTTGTTTGATCGTAACATTATATAAACTCATTCTCTAACCTCCTTAATCCATAATTGCAGGCACTTTAAATTGACCATTTTCTTGATCCGGTGCATTATTTAGTGCTTCTTCCCTTTTATCCCATTGCTTCGGTTCATCTGCACGTAATACATTTTTATTTTGATTGCCGTTAGTAGTCGGTTTTACGCCATCCGTATTAATTTCGTTTATTTTCTCAGTAAATGACAATATTTCACTCAACTGCACAGCATAATTTTTTGCTTCTTCATCTGACAATGCCAAGCGTGCTTGGTCTGCTGTACGTTGGATATCTTCCTTCGTAATTTCTGCCATTTCTTTCACCTCCAAAAAATCTTTAAACAATACTGTTCATTCTTCAGAATTTATGATCAATGTTTATTAGAAAACTTGGCTTATCGCCAATCCTTGGCGAAAGCCTTAGTTGCACTTATGCAGTAAGAAAGTTTTTTACTTTCTTATCTGCTTAATAAAAGTTACAACACCCTTGATAATATCAGAAAAACCGACAGAATAGCAACTAATCGCTATTGTTTGGCCTAAGCATAATGACGAATTTTGTTATCATTTTAATATTTTTAACAGAAAAATTAGAATGACATATAATCCAGGACATTAAAACTGCATCTGGATTATATGTCATATACTTACTTTTACTTTCTATTTTAAGATCTTTCTTGTTGAAGCAGTCGTTCCGTCTCTTCAAATTCTGCCTCGATTTCATCATTCTTTTTATAAGTTAAATTACTGACAATCACGGTAACAATCAAGTTTAAAAGAAACCCTGGAACAATTTCATACAACGTATCTGTAAGTGGAGAGTTCCCCCAAATCATTACTGTAACTGCTCCAACTACCATTCCAGCAATTGCACCACTTGCCGTTATTTTTCTCCAATATAATGATAACAGAATAATTGGACCAAAAGACGCACCAAAACCTGCCCATGCAAATGAAACAAGCTTTAAAATTGTTTTCGTCTTTGCCCAAGCAAAAATTAAAGCTACGATCGAGACGAAAAGAACCGATATCCTTCCAAGAAACACATACCTTTTATCAGAAGCATCTGAATTAATTACTGCTTTGTACAGATCCTCAATTAATGCGGAAGAGGTAACGATTAGCTGAGAGGAGATTGTACTCATAATTGCAGCAAGAACGGCAGCGAGCATTATTCCAGCAACAAATGGATGGAAAATAATTTGTCCCAGCTCGATAAACACTGCCTCACTGTCTGTAAGAACAGCCGTTGGATTTTGGCGAAAATATGCGATCCCGATCAACGCTGTTAGAACTGCTCCGACTAAACTGAGAATCATCCAGCTGATTCCAATTCTTCTTGCCTGCGTTGTTTCTTTAACTGAATTTATTGCCATAAATCTAACAATAATATGTGGTTGTCCGAAGTACCCAAGCCCCCATGCTAAAGCAGAAATAATTACAAGATATGAAGCACCGGAAACCAAACTTAATAATTGGGGATCAACTTCACGGATTGTATTAACCGTTTCACCTACCCCTCCAGTAAGGAACACACCAAATATTGGCACTAATATTAAAGCTAAAAACATAATTAATCCTTGAACAGCGTCTGTATAACTAACCGCAAGAAATCCTCCGAAAAGAGTATATGCGATGACGACAATAGAAACGACTAACAGGCCAGTATGATAAGATAATCCAAATGAACTTTCAAAAAAGACTCCTCCGGCCACCATTCCAGATGAAACATAAAAGGTAAAGAAAACTAAAATAATGATCCCAGAAGCAATACGCAAAATTCTGGAATTGTCCTTTAATCTATTTTCTAAATAACTTGGTATTGTAATAGAGTCATTCGATACTTGTGTATATACCCTTAGTCGTGGAGCTACAAATATCCAATTTAAGTAAGCTCCAGTAGTTAGCCCGATAGCTATCCATGCTTCTACAAGACCAGCCATATATATTGCCCCTGGAAGCCCCATAAGTAGCCATCCCGACATATCAGCAGCTCCAGCACTAAGCGCAGTAACTGCAGGACCAAGCGAACGACCTCCAAGCATATAGTCCGTTAAATTCACTGTACGACGATATGCGTACCAGCCGATTAATAACATTCCGATGATATAAATAAGAATGGCAATAAGCTGATAAATATGATCAGTTGACATAAAACCCACTCCTTTAAATATTTATCACTATTTCATAAAAATTACCGAAACTCATATACATGCGTATTGTAATCAATTGAGATAGAAATATACTTCATAACAGTGGCGTTGCATAAAAAAATCTCCAGCTTATCAAACATTTATGCTTATAACCATTAGTTGATTTTAGAATAATTGACCATGATATTGAGTTAGGGATTTGGACAGAACTACCATAGCCTAATTATAAGATTTTTTCATAGAAATTGGTAGTGAAAATCCAATTATTTGCAATCTCCCCCCATCTAACTAGGTTGACTTTCACTTAAAAAGAAAGCGACTGACTTCACAACCGATAAGTAATCTTGAATATTCCGCTCGTGAATTTTTTCCGTTGCTATTCATTCCATTTATCAATTCCAACGACTTTATACTGTCCCCATTTTCCTATTAATATTGTAATAACTAGTTCATCTCTTGGTTTAAATGTTCCAAAACGATCCGCTTGTTTGATATGTTCAAGCCCATAATCCACATAATGAATATCATGATCTTGGTCATAGTATTGATAAGTCCCTTTTAATACATACGCATCTTCTTTTGTTGTTTCTATTTTTTCAGTAGCTGCATGACGAACTCGAAATACTCCTGTTTTATCCTTTTCAAGTAATACATAAACAGGTGTATTATAGTCTATCGGCATAGAGGTTTTCCATCTGTCGGCTTGAATTTTATTAATATCATATTCAACATACATGTCACCATCAATAAAATCACCATATACCGGAAATTCAGGAGATAATGTTTGGATTTTTATTTCATAACCTGTTCGGTCGATTTTTTCAAATTGATACGTCAAAAAAACAATGACAATAACTTGCAATAGGATGATTAGATAA
>NZ_JBPPZG010000232.1:0-5696 GCF_051918545.1 Pseudogracilibacillus amylolyticus (SeqCode)
TGGAATTTTTCTAAATTAAATTGTAAATTTAAACCTACAAAGCCGTTTTGAACAGCACTATCTTCAATATTTTCATTGAACACAAATTTAAGTTCGCCATCAATAATACTATACTCTCCAACAGTTACACCGTCAGTTTTTATTGGTTGATTTGTTATATTAACCTGTTTAAATATGTCTGGAAGTAGCATCGATGCGGTGTCACCGTTTTTGGCATTGTTGTCTGTTTCCCAATCAAATTCTATCTGGACTAGAGTATTGTCCTCTATATCGATAACAGCACCGTCTTCGATCTCTTCACCGTTAAGAGTGAAACTATTGAATGTAAATATATTTCCTAGATCTTTCACTTCAAACGGTTCTACTTCTGAGGCATCAGAAGTTGTAATGTCTTCCTCTAGCGCATTGTCTTCTTCAACTATTTCTTCATCAGAACTAGTACTCTCTTTTTCTGTCGCTCCTTCTTCAGCAGAAGTTTCAGAATCCTCTAGTTCTTTTTTACCCTCGGTAGTATCAGCTTCTTCTTCGGCTTGCTTTTCTTTTTCATCTTCCTGATCGTCATTGGCAACAATCACTTCTACCTTAAACGTTCCCTCTGCGTCTTTATGTTTCTCAGCCGCTTCATTAAAACGAACGGTTATGGTGTTGCCGGTTGTACGGTATTCACCAATATTTTCACCTCCGGCCTCAAGATTACCTCGCTGATCAGTTTCAATCACTAAACCTGTCGATAAGGTTAGTGATTCAAAATCTTTTGCAGTAATGTCAATATTCTCAGTTGACCAGCTAATATGCATGGTGACAGCTGAGTTTCCTTTTGCTTCTTCTATATTTATTTTGTTATTATTTTCATCTGTAAGTGTGATATCCGTAAAAATATTTGATCCTTCTGCTTTAATTTGTGTAGAAGAAGACAAACCAACAGTTGCTGTCTGAAACAACAAAAGAAAAATAAATAATATACTTAATCTTTTATCCACTAAAATACTCCTTTCATTTTTAGTTTTTTATTTTGTGGTTAATCAATCCATTGGAGAATTATAAAGATGGCATATATACAAAATCTGTACTAAGATTTCCTGAATAATCATAACTAACAGATTAATAGGGGTAAAAGACCTAAAGTAAGCGGATTCAAATGAAAAATGGGTGGAAAAATTTTAAACATGTTCATATTTTGATAAATATATATTTCGTTTTTCTATTTCTGTCCTTAGTGGGACTATGAACGTTTGCTGAAGATTTAATTTAAGAACTTTTTCTATACGACCCAAGTAAGAGTAAATCAGAAAGATCAGAAAGAGAGAGGGCGTTTTTATCTGTTGGGACTTTATCCATGGGGAACCTCCTTTTCAACTAGTTATAATTACGTAAAAGTAATAAAATATGCAAAACTAACCATTTCTGGTAAAATATAAGTAAGTGAAATGTTGTGTTTTCCTAAAAAATCTATTTAATTTGTAGCTGAGATCATTCTATGAGATAGAAATAAACAAATTCTATACATTGGTAAGGTAATAACAAAAAAAGAGGGTCTATAGGCCTAGCATTCGTGAATAAGATGAATGTGCTAGTAGACTAATGAATTAGAGGGGAATATTAAATGAAAATTATCTTAGTAGATGATGAGGTACTTGCATTAGAATTTCTCGAGCTTCAAATTAACAAATTAATGGATGCTGAGATAACAAAATTCACCTATTTAGATCCTAAAGAGCATAAGAAGGTGATTCAAGATTCTGACCTGGTGTTTTTGGATATTGAAATGCCTGGTAGAAATGGGCTCGAATTAGCAGATCAAATTGTTGAGGTTAATCCCCATCTTCAAATCGTATTTATAACAGCTTTTAATGAATATGCTGTGCAGGCGTTTGAACTAAATGCGTTGGATTATATTTTGAAGCCAGTTCAAGTAGAGCGCTTAGAAAAAACGTTCGAGCGACTGGAGACTAAGAAAACTCCAAAAACAACTCCTTTTTCTAGTAAACTGCATATCAATGTATGTGGAGAATTGACGTTTGAACAAGATGGGGACAGTAAGTTTATTAAGTGGAGAACAGCGAAAGCGCAGGAGTTATTTCTTTTTCTACTACACCATTCTGGTATGATGGTTCGGAAATCAGAATTAGTGGAATTACATTGGCCAGATCTTGAATTAGAACGAGCTTTTTCACAGCTATATACAACCGTTTATAATGTAAGGAAAACATTAAGTACATTCGGCAATCATTTGGCGGTAAAAAGTGTTCAAGATGGCTACATTTTAATTTTGAAAAATGTTATTGTAGATATTGTTAAATGGGAAGAAGAAATAACGAATGCTCCACCGATTCATATTGAAACAGTTGATATGTATGAGAAAATAATGGATTTATATACAGGTGCATATTTACAAAGCTATGATTATTTATGGGCGGAATCTGAACGATACCGTTTAGAACGATTATGGGTGAAAGTTGCTAATAAAATAGGGAATTGTTATGAAGAGAATAATTACTTAGAAGAAGCGGTTAAATGGTATGTTAAAATATGTAAAGTAAAACCAGAAGACGAACAGGCAAACTTCTCTTTAATGAAAATGTATGCGAAATTGGAATATGGATTATTAGTTAACTATCAATATGTACAGTTAGAAAAGGCGCTTGACGATATCGGAATTGACATTAATCCAAATATTAGGAAGTGGTATGCAAATTGGAAGAAGTAAAAAAGCAAAAGATCATTTTTATGAACTTTTGCTAACGGATTTTTGCCGTTTTGTTTCCTTCTTCTTTTTATACTGCAGGGATGAGCTCATATACAAAATTAAAGAAATCCAGATGAGTGAAAATGTAAATAAATGTGCAGAAGTGAACGCTTCTCCATTTAAAAACACGCCAATAAACAACATAATTGTTGGAGCGATGTATTGCAAAAAACCGACCATTGACAATGGAATAAATTGCACGGAGCTACCAAAAAGCATTAACGGAATGGCGGTTGCAATCCCGGCAGCCATTAATAATAGGTTGACGCTAACAGAACCTGCGCCATTTACAAAGCCTAAATTTCCCCCAAACATTACGAGTAAATAAAGAAGTGCAATGGGAGTCACAATAAGTGTTTCAATAGCTAAACTAAATGTTGAACTAATATGCACAACTTTTTTTAATAAACCATAAACAGCAAAAGTTATCGCCAACGCAAGTGAAATCCAAGGGAAGACACCATAACTTATTGTTAAATAAAGCACCCCGATACCAGCTAAAATAAATGATATTATTTGGGCAGGGGATAGTTTTTCCTTTAAAAACAAAACACCAAGTAAAACACTCATTAATGGATTGATATAGTAACCGAGACTAGCCTGAACGACAAGTTCCGCTTGGACAGCCCAAATGAAGATGAGCCAATTGGCACTAATAATTAAGGATGCAGAAGTGATAATAAATAAAGTTCTTTTATGATGTAGAATTTTTTTTAATTCTTTCATAAACGTCGTTAATTGTTTTGTAACAACAATGAAAATTATCATAAAAACAAACGACCAAATAATACGATGAGCAAGCACTACATCTGCACTTGCCCTCTCCAAAAGCTTCCAATAGATCGGGAGAAACCCCCAGATCACATAAGCACTTATTCCATAAAAGATCCCTTTTTTAATATTTTGTTCTTGCATATAAAGTCCTCATTTCACTTTGAATGAACGTTTCGCATCTCTATTTATTTAAAAGGAATCGTTTAAAAAAAGCAATTATTCAGTTTTGAAATGAGATAAATTCATTTAAACCTTCTGCTGTCCTTTCATGCTGTAGCTGAATAGATTATAATGAGATACAATATAAGATAAGTTTATCGATTAAAAAACGTGAGGGGGATAAACATGTCGAAGAAAAGGTTTGAAACGGCTGTTGTCCATGAAGGATATAATGCAAAGGAGATGTTAGGAAGTTTATCAACTCCATTGTTTCAGACTTCTACATACGAATTTCAGTCTGCTAAACATGGGGAAAAAAGTTTTTTAGGTGAAGAAGAAGGTTATATTTATACAAGGCTTGGAAATCCAACTGTTCAAGTTTTGGAAAAAAGAATTGCTGAACTTGAAGGAGCAGAAAGTGGGCTTGCCTTCAGTTCTGGTATGGGAGCAATTTCTGCAGTCCTTATTGCATTAACAAAAGCAAATGATCATGTATTATGTTCATCAGGTTTGTATGGATGTACATTCGGTTTATTGATGATGATGAAAGAAAAATACAATATGACAGTTGATTTTTCAGACTTTACATCGAAAGAAGAGATACGCAGTCAAATAAAGAAAGAAACTGCTTGTATTTACATTGAAACTCCAATCAATCCAACGATGCAATTAATTGATTTGCAATTGGTTGCAGAGGTGGCTAAAGAATTTGATATTCCTGTTGTTGTTGATAATACATTTTCTTCACCATACATACAAAGGCCTATTGAACTTGGATGTGATGTTGTTGTCCATAGTGCAACTAAATATTTGAATGGTCATGGAGATGTTATCGCAGGCCTTGCAGTGGGAAAAAAAGAATTTCTTGATCAAGTTGCTGCAACCACGCAAAAAGACATCGGGGCGGTGTTGTCGCCATTTGATGCGTGGCTTTTACTAAGAGGAATGAAAACATTACCTTTACGGATGGATCGCCACTCAGACAATGCCGAAAAAATTGTCGAACGAATGTTAAAACACGACAAAATTTCCAATGTTTATTATCCTAAGAATGACGATGGTGACATATATAAAAAGCAGATGAAACGAGGCGGTGGAGTAATTTCCTTTGAATATAAAGGAGATAAAAAAGAAACGCAAGCACTACTTGATCGGCTTTCGTTTATAAAAGTGGCAGTGAGCTTAGGTGATCCCGAGACACTTATTGAACATCCGGCTACGATGACACATGCAGTAATACCTGAAGAAGAACGATTAAAAATGGGAATTACTGATAATTTAATTCGTCTATCTGTTGGGTTGGAAGCTTGGGAAGATATTTGGGAGGATTTAGAGCGAGCATTAGATGATTAATAAACTGTTCAGTAACTCGGATAGTAATTATACAACCGCTACGGAAATACACTACGCTTTCCATGGGCGGGCTGCCTTAGCCTACTTGTCGCTTCGCTCCTACGTAGTCTCATCTAGGCCTGTCTTCCCATAGGAGTCTCCGTGTATTTCCTACGCTGGGTCTGTTTGGTAAACAACTTTGCATAATTTTTGATTACTATCTCAATGGTTGATTGGAGCTGGAGGGCAGTCGACTCCTGGTCGGCTAAAAGCTGTCACGTCCTCTGACCAACGCCGACACTAGCACGTCCTGTGCGTCGTGGGAAAAGCGACACGGGAACGCAGACTAAGAACGCCACGTCCTCATGTCTTCGTCTGCTAAAGTCACATCCTGTACGTCGGAAGACTCAGAAGCAGTGGTTTTCTGCTTCAGAGGCAGACCGCCGTGCCTAAGGATGCGCGAACTGCCCGGAGGCGGAAATCAATGAAGCTGTTACAAGGGTTACAAATTTTCATTACTGTACAGTTTACATCTACTGCGAAGATTTGAAAGAAATGACTTTTTCAAAAAGATTTATGTTCAACATATTAAAATAACTTGTTTTCACTGTTCAAGCCGCATATTGGTTAGGGAAAAGGGGTGAATACCTATGCAATTAATGTCTTTGTTATTAGGTTCTATTAT
>NZ_JBPPZG010000233.1:0-5687 GCF_051918545.1 Pseudogracilibacillus amylolyticus (SeqCode)
GGCGCACTTACGAAAGAAATGGTTAAGAAAATGAATACAGATCCTATTATTTTTGCAATGGCAAATCCGGATCCTGAGATTTTACCAGATGATGCAAAAGAAGCAGGAGCTAAGATTATCGGAACAGGAAGATCGGATTTTCCTAACCAAGTAAATAATGTATTAGCTTTTCCAGGAATTTTTAGAGGAGCTTTGGATGTATGGGCAACACGAATAAATGAAAAAATGAAAATGGCAGCAGTTGAAGCAATTGCTTCACTTATTACAGACGATGAATTACATGAAGATTACGTTATTCCGGCACCGTTTGATTCAAGAGTTGCACCTGCAGTTGCTAAAAGTGTTGCGAAAGCAGCGATGGAAACTGGGGTGGCTCGTAGGGAAGTTGATCCAGAGGAAATCGCCGAAAAAACGAGAAAACTAAGTCTTTTAGAAGCTGATCCAATTAAAAATAATTAAATGCAGCGCATGTTAGAAAACTTAGCTTATCGCCAAGCGAAAGTCGTAGTTGCACTTATGCGAGTCAAGAAAGTTTTATACTTTTTTATCTGCCAAGAAAAACACATTACTGAAGATTTTTTATTAAAAATAGTAGAAATGTCTTTTCGATTACAGTATAGTAAGACTTGTGACCATAATGTAACATTATAGATTGGTATCAACCTGAATTTATAGAAGATGATTATATTTATATTATTTATTCATATGTTACATTATATTCACTTGTAGGAAGTAAATTTTAAAGGAGGGGTAGGCTTGCTGAAAAGGATTTTCACTAGGAATAAAAATAATACGACTATTCCTGACGAAAAGGCGAAGCAGGACGTACCTGCGGGATTAATGACGAAATGTGAAAATTGTTCCCAGATTTATTATCGTAAAGAAGTAGAAAAGAATTTAAACGTCTGTCCAAACTGTGACTTTCACCATCAACAAAATGCATGGGAAAGAATTAATAGTTTATTTGATGAAGGAACGTTTGTAGAATGGGATAAACACCTTAAATCAGAAAACCCGCTTAATTTCCCTGAGTATATTGAGAAAATCGAAAAAGATCGCAAGAAAACCGGTCTAAATGAAGCAGTAGTTACTGGTAAAGGATTGATTGGTGGACAGCCAACTGCCTTTAGTGTAATGGATGCTGGGTTTAGAATGGGAAGTATGGGATCCGTTGTCGGAGAAAAAATTGCCCGGGCAATTGAAAATGCGAGAGAATTAAACTTGCCATATATTATTTTTACCGCTTCAGGTGGAGCACGGATGCAAGAAGGTGTCCTTAGTCTTATGCAAATGGCGAAAACTTCTGTTGCGATTAAACGTTTTTCTGAGGCTGGAGGATTAATGGTCTCTGTCATGACCCATCCAACAACAGGTGGCGTTACTGCTAGTTTTGCATCCTTAGGGGACTATAATTTTGCCGAGCCGGGAGCATTAATTGGTTTTGCTGGTAGGCGTGTAATTGAACAAACTACACGAGAAAAACTGCCAAATGATTTTCAAACTGCCGAATTTTTATTTAAACATGGTCAGCTCGATCAAATTGTTCATCGTCACGAAATGAAAGATTTACTTACGACCTTATTAAAAATTCATGCTCCGGAAAATGCAAATTCAACAACATCCTCAAATCAGACATTTGTGTCGATAAAAGGAGGACAATCCGTATGAATCAGGTGCTAGAATTTGAAAAGCCGGTCGTAAATTTAAGGGGAAAAATAGAAGAGCTAAAAAAAATCTCAAAAGATAGTGAGATTGATTTAACAGAGGAAATAGAAACATTAGAAAAAAGACTAGCTATTCTGGAAGATGATATCTATTCCAATTTAAAACCGTGGAACCGTGTTCAAATTGCGAGACATCAGATGCGCCCAACTACGTTAGATTATATTCAATATTTATTTACTGACTTTATTGAATTCCACGGGGATCGTTATTATGGAGATGATGAAGCAATCGTTGCAGGTGTAGCTTTCTATCATGATAATCCAATAACGATTATTGGCCATCAGCGGGGAAAGAAAACGAAAGAAAATATTAGACGAAATTTCGGTATGCCACACCCTGAAGGATACAGAAAAGCTATTAGACATATGAAGCTTGCCGAAAAATTTAACCGACCAATTATTACTTTTATTGATACAAAAGGTGCAGAACCAGGTAAAGCTGCGGAAGAACGTGGTCAAAGTGAGGCAATAGCTTATAATTTAAAAGAAATGGCCGGACTCACTGTACCAATTGTTTGTATCGTTATAGGAGAAGGAGGAAGTGGGGGAGCTCTAGCACTTGGCGTGGGCAACCATATCCATATGTTAGAAAACTCTACTTATTCGGTTATTTCACCGGAAGGCGCAGCATCAATCCTATGGAAAGATGCAACTCTATCTCAAAAGGCGGCAGAATCAATGCGTATCACTTCTTATGATTTAAAGGAATTCGGAATCATTGATGAAATTATTCCTGAGCCTAAGGGTGGTGCTCATCGCGATGTGGAACTGCAAGCAAAAAATATTGATACGGTATTAAAGGAATCAATTGATATATTATCTAAATTATCTAAAGAACAGCTATTAGAAGACAGATGGGAAAAATATAAAAATATAGGTATTTACCATGGAGCTTAATAACTGGTTCGATTTTAACTGAGGTTGACATTCGTCAACCTCTTACTTATTTTATTGGAATAGTATGGTACGATTGAGCTAATAACATACTAGATTTGAGGGGAAGAGACAGAAATAAGATGAATAATCCGGCAAAAAAACAAAACAGTATATCTTAAAGTCATTTTTCCCCCAAAAATAATACATATTAATTTTTGGTTTATAAGAGGTGATTGTATGAAAAGAATTGGTGTACTTACAAGTGGCGGAGATGCTCCAGGAATGAATGCGGCTATACGAGCAGTAGTTAGAAAGGCTATTTTTCACGGAATGGAGATCTATGGAGTGTTTTATGGGTATCAAGGATTAATGAATGGAAATATTAAGAAGATGGAACTAGGTTCAGTTGGTGATATCATCCACCGAGGTGGTACTAGTTTATATTCCGCCAGATGCGATGAATTTAAAACAATAGATGGTCAAAAGAAAGCTATTGAAGAATTAAAAAAACATGATATTAACGGATTAGTTGTTATTGGTGGCGACGGAAGTTTACGAGGAGCTAAAAGTTTATCTGACTTAGGGTTACCATGTATTGGTGTTCCAGCTACAATTGATAACGATATTGCTGGTATTGATAGTACGATTGGATTTGATACAGCTCTAAACACAGTAATTGAAGCGATTGATAAGATCCGGGATACGGCAACTTCTCATGAGCGAACATTTGTGATCGAAGTAATGGGACGAAACGCAGGAGACCTTGCCATGTATGCAGGACTTGCAGCAGGTGCGGAGAGTATTATTATTCCGGAGCGAAAAGATGATTTTGAGTCAGTTGTTCATCGGTTAAAAAGAGGGCTTGAACGAGGAAAGAAACATAGTATCATCATTCTCGCCGAAGGGGTCGGGGAAGGTTTTCAATACGGAAAGAAAATTGAAGAAGCAACGTCATATGAAACACGTGTTACTGTGCTTGGACATATTCAACGAGGAGGATCTCCAACAGCACAAGATCGAGTTCTAGCAAGCAGATTAGGTGCAAAAGCGGTAGACTTAATAATTAATGGGGAAGCTGGGAAGATTGTTGGTTTGCAAAATAACCAATTGGTTGCACAGGATATCGACGAAGTATTAGCTAAAAAACATCAACTTAAAAAAGATGTATATCAATTATCACAAGAACTATCGATATAAAAAGTAAAATAAGGAGAATTTTAAATGAGGAAAACAAAAATTGTATGTACTATTGGTCCTGCTTCGGAATCACCCGAAACATTGAAAAAGCTAATTGAAAATGGGATGGATGTCGCAAGATTAAACTTTTCCCATGGGGACTATAATGAACACGAACAACGGATTAAAAATATTAGACAAGCTGCGAAAGAAACTGGGAAGACAATATCAATATTATTGGATACGCAAGGTCCAGAAATACGAACAAAAACTTTTCAAGGTGGCGAAGCAGTTCTTGAGCGGGGAAGTACCGTATACATAACGATGAAAGACATAGAAGGAACGGCTGAACGTTTTTCTGTGACATATAAAGGTCTAATTAATGATGTAAAAGTAGGTACAATTATTTCATTAGACGATGGATTAATTGAGTTAGAAGTGATTTCCATTGATCATGAAAGAGAAGAAATTCAAACAAAGGTTATTAATAGTGGAAAGATTAAAAACAAAAAAGGGGTAAATGTTCCAAACGTTCGTGTCAATTTACCATCGTTAACAGAAAAAGATAAAGCGGATATAAAATTTGGAGTTGAACAACAGGTTGATTTTATTGCAGCATCTTTTGTGAGAGACCATAATGATGTTATTTCCATGAAACAGTTGCTAGAAGAATACGATGCAGGTTACATACAGATCATTTCAAAGATTGAAAACCGTGAAGGCGTCAATGACTTTGATAAAATTTTGGAAGCAAGTTACGGTATCATGGTCGCTCGTGGAGATTTGGGTGTGGAAATACCACCTGAAGAAGTACCGCTTGTCCAAAAAGATTTAATTCATAAATGTAATTTAGCGGGAAAACCTGTTATAACTGCAACACAAATGCTTGATTCAATGCAGTGGGATCCGCGCCCAACAAGAGCGGAAGCGTCCGATGTAGCAAATGCAATACTTGATGGTACAGATGCAATTATGTTATCTGGTGAAACAGCTGCAGGAGATTTTCCGGTTGAATCAGTTAAAATGATGAATGTAATTGCTCTTAAAACAGAATCAGCACTTGATCATGAAATGGTATTGAAACATCGAATCAAATCTAGTTCTATGACAATTACGGATGCGATTAGTCAATCTGTAACGCATACCGCAAAAAATTTAGGCGTCAGTGCCATTATCACTCCAACCCAAAGTGGACATTCTGCACGAATGGTTGCAAAATATCGTCCCAAAGCACCAATTATTGCTGTTACTTTTTTTAAAAATGTCTTTCGTCAACTCACTTTAGTCTGGGGGGTATACCCTGTTTTAAGTGAAGAGATCAATGATACGGATGAATTATTGGATACAGCCGTAAATAAAGGGTTAGAAACTGGGTTATTTACAAGAGGTTGTAAAGTTATCATTACTGCCGGCGTACCGGTTGGAGTGAGTGGAACAACCAACTTAATGAAGGTTCATGTAATCGGAAATGTAATTGCAACAGGTCAAGGAATCGGACGCAACTATGTTTATGGTCAAACAGTCGTTACAAATGATGTTCAAGAAGCAAATGAAAGATTAAATAAAGGTGATATACTTGTTACTTCTGCAACGGATAAGGATATGATGCCAGCGATTAAAAGAGCTGGTGGATTAATTACAGAAGAAGGTGGATTAACTTCACATGCAGCTGTAGTAGGGCTTAGCTTAGGAATTCCAGTTATCGTAGGAGTAGAAAATGCATTAAATATTATTAAAGATGGTGAAGATATTACAATTGATGGAGGTACTGGGAATATCCACCAAGGACATGCGAGTGTGTTATAATGTAAATATAGTTAAAAGGAATTTAAATTGAAAGGTCGATACCTATGTATTGGTTCATTCTCATCTTTATCCTTCTACCAGCAATAGAAATTGGCATTTTTATTT
>NZ_JBPPZG010000234.1:0-5559 GCF_051918545.1 Pseudogracilibacillus amylolyticus (SeqCode)
CAGAAAACCACTGCTTCTGAGTCTTCAGACACGTGCTTTTCCCGCAGGAGTCGACTGCCCTCCACTACAATCAACTAAATCGGTGGATTCCCCGGTATAGAACATTTATCATCCATTGCACTAGCGGAGGAAATACATGGAGACTCCTGCGGGAGGATAGGCCTAGGTGAGACACAAGTGCGTAGCACGAAGGGGCTCAACAGCCGCCCGCGGAAAGCGGAATGTATTTCCGTAGCGGTATTTTACTTTGCAACTAGCAGCGGAAATCAACGGTTTACAAACTAGCTTAACAAATTTTCACTACTCTACAGTATCCTTCAACTGCGTCGTTAAAATTAATTAATATCTTACAAGTTTATGTTTATTATAGTATACACTACTTCGCTGCTCTGAAACTAATTTAATCGAATAAAAAACAGGCAAGAATCCTGCCTGTTTTCTGTTATCATTTTTACTTCATATTGTATTTTCTCTTGAAGCGGTCTACACGTCCACCAACTCGGTCAGCTTTTTGTTTACCTGTATAGAAAGGATGTGTATCTGAACTGATTTCAACACGGATGACTGGGTATTCGTTGCCATCTTCCCATTGCATTTTCTCATCCGATGTTCTTGTTGAACCACTTAAAAATTTATAATTTGATTCCGTATCAAGGAAAATAACTTTTTGGTATTTAGGATGAATTTCCTTTTTCATGTCTTCCACCTCTTTTACATTGAAAGTATTACTAAAACAATAAAGTTATATACGACATCTTACCTCACATCTTGATATTATAACAGCATAAAACGTTGAATGCAAGAAAGAGAAAAAAGTCTAAAATAAGAATTTCATTTAACGTTGTGATCGTTTATTTTTAATTTCTTCATCTAGCATTTGAAAAAATTCGTCATTATTTTTTGTGTTCTTTAATCTTCTTAAGAAGCGTTCTGTAAAGTCATGAGAATCTTGCATCGTTTTACGGATCATCCACATTTTTTCCAAATGATCCTTAGAAACGAGTAACTCTTCTTTTCTCGTACCAGAACGTAAAATATCAATGGATGGAAATATTCTTCTTTCTGCTAAACTGCGGTCTAAATGAAGTTCCATATTTCCAGTGCCTTTAAATTCTTCGTAAATTACATCATCCATACGTGAACCTGTATCAATAAGAGCCGTAGCTAAAATCGTTAAGCTTCCACCCTCTTCAATATTTCTAGCTGCCCCAAAGAACCGTTTGGGACGGTGAAAGGCAGCAGGGTCAATTCCACCTGACAACGTTCTTCCACTTGGCGGGATAACTAAGTTATATGCTCTAGCAAGCCTTGTAATACTATCCATAAGAACGATAACATCTCTTTTATGTTCCACTAGACGCATCGCTCTTTCAAGCACAAGTTCGGAGACTTTTATATGGCTTTCTGGAACTTCATCGAATGTAGAACTGACTACATCCACATCTGGATGAACGAACCGCTCGATGTCTGTTACTTCTTCCGGTCGCTCATCTACAAGTAAAATTATTAATTTCGCTTCTGGATGATTGGTAGAAATACTATTTGCAATTTCTTTTAATAACATTGTTTTTCCAGCCTTTGGCGGCGCTACAATCAATCCACGTTGCCCAAAACCGACCGGAGTCATTAAATCCATTAATCTTGTGGATAAGTTATGGGCTTTTGCTTCTAATTTCATACATCTATCAGGATATAAAGCAGTCAATGCTGGAAAATGAACTCGTTCTTTGGCAGTCTCCGGGTCATCATCATTTACAGCGTCTACATGAAGTAAGCCGTAATAACGTTCATTTTCTTTTGGAGGTCTTACCTTTCCAGAAACCTTATCACCGTTTCTTAAATCAAAGCGGCGGATCTGTGAGGCAGATATATAGATATCTTCCGCACTCGGGGAATAATTAATCGGGCGTAAAAATCCAAATCCTTCAGATGGAATGACTTCTAATATTCCATCCATAAACAAATAACCATCTTTTTCAGCTTGGGCTTTTAAAATAGCAAATATTAATTCCTTTTTTGTTAACTTTGCATAATATGAAACTTTATATTCTCGAGCTAACGTATACAATTCTTTTAACGTTAAGTCTTCTAAGTGAGAAATTGTAATTTCGGACACTTCATCACCACACCTATTCTTAATTTTTTCAGGTACGTTTTGTTATTTGAACGAAGTCGAGTTATATCATTATAAAATCGTTAGAAAGGTTTTATTTATTCTTTGAGAGATATAGATATATTTTAATAGAATAACGCAGCACATGCGTTTAGGAAAGAGGAGTCGAATGGAGATTATTTTATGTGTGCATGTTCATCCTTTAATATATTTAGAGCAAGTTCGTTCATTTGAAAACGGATTACACAAAAATATTTAGTAGATATATCATACATGTTATTTATCCTATATTCAACTCTACTTTATCCAGGCGCACAAAAAGTTATCATTCCATTACTAGGTTTGGTTTTTTCTTTAAACTATGTTGTCCAGATATAAAGCGGATTGTACCACTTTTTGCTCTCATAACAACTGTATCTGTAGTTGCTATTTGTCCCTTATACTGCACACCTTTTAGTAGTTCACCATCGGTAACACCAGTTGCTGCAAATATTGCGTCATTTCCTGAACAGAAATCATCCATATAATAGACACGATCGATGTCAGGTATACCCATTTTTTTACACCTTTCAATTTGCTGATCGCTTGTTGGCATGAGTTTCCCTTGGATTTCTCCACCAAGACATTTTAACGCAACTGCTGAAATCACACCTTCTGGGGCACCACCGATTCCAAATAATACATCAACACCAGTTTTATCAAATGCAGTATTCATGGCTCCTGCAACGTCACCATCTTGAATTAATTTAATTCTTGCACCTGATTCTCGAATTTCTTCTACTAACTTTTCATGACGTGGTCGGTTTAAAACGACTGCGACAACATCTTCAATATCTTTATTTTTTGCTTTTGCAACTGCTCGTAAATTATCGATTGTCGGTGCGTTTATATCTATCTTTCCTACAGATTCTGGGCCAACAGCTATTTTCTTCATGTACATATCAGGTGCGTGTAATAAATTACCACCATCCGCAATTGCAATAACAGAAAGAGCGTTCCATGACCCTCTAGCAACAATACTTGTACCTTCTAAAGGATCTACTGCTACATCGACTAATGGTCCTTCACCTGTACCCAATTTCTCTCCAATATAAAGCATCGGGGCTTCGTCCATTTCTCCTTCACCGATCACAACTGTTCCACGCATTGGAATGGTGTCAAAAACTGTACGCATTGCGCTTGTTGCGGCATCGTCCGCCTCATTCTCCTGTCCTCTTCCCATCCATCTAGCAGAAGATAAAGCTGCGGCTTCAGTAACACGAACCAATTCCATTGTCAAACTTCTTTCCATTGATTACAACTCCCTTAAAAATTTAGCGAATTAATTTATTTAATAGATTTTAACTGTTCTAGTTCCGCTTCACTCATTTTTTCCCGACGGATGGACGCACCAAGATTTACTAATTTCTCAATCATATTCTCATACCCTCGTTCAATATGTTCAATACCAGTTATTTCCGTAATTCCATTTGCCATTAAACCTGCAATAACTAATGCAGCTCCTGCTCTAAGGTCAGAGACTTTTACTCGCGCACCTTCCAATGTAGAAGGACCTGTAATAATTGCTGAGCCGCCTTCTACTTTAATTTTTGCATTCATACGTCTTAACTCATCAATATGTTTTAGCCTAGCTGAATAAATTGTATCTGTAACAATACTTGTACCTTCCGCTTTTGTTAAAAGTGAGGTGAATGGCTGCTGGAGATCTGTAGGAAAACCAGGATAAACCAATGTTTTGATATCTACACTTGCCAGAGATGGTTTCGTAGTTACCAATAACTGTTCATCACTTTGCTCTATCGACACACCCATTTCTCTTAGCTTAGCAAGCAAAGACTCTAGATGTTCTGGAATGACATTATCGATAACTACTTCTTTCCCTTGTGCAGCAGCCAAAATCGTATACGTACCAGCCTCGATACGATCGGGAATTATTGTATGATTACAACCGTGTAACTTTTCAACACCTTCAATTCGGATAATGTCTGTCCCGACTCCTTTAATTTTAGCGCCCATATTCGTAAGTAACGTTGCTACATCAATAATTTCAGGTTCTTTAGCAGCATTTTCAATCGTCGTCTTTCCTTTAGCTAGAACTGCAGCCAACATAATATTTATCGTTGCTCCGACACTTACAACATCTAAATAAATTCTTGCTCCTGTCAGTTCCTCAGCTTGTAAATAAATAGCCCCTTTTTCATTTTTCACTTTAGCACCGAGCGCTTCAAATCCTTTAATATGCTGATCAATTGGCCTCGGACCAAGATAACAGCCACCAGGTAATCCTATGGCTGCTCGTTTAAATTTACCTAACATTGCTCCCATAAAGTAATAAGAGGCACGTAGCTTTTTAACTTTTCCATTCGGAAGTGGTATAGAAACAATAGACGACGGATCAATATGTAACTTTTGATTAGAATCCTTCGTTATTTTCGCACCAATATCCTCTAAAATCATATTAAGAGTTTCTACATCAGAAATATCAGGTAACCCATCGATGGTAACTGTTGAATCAGCTAATATAGCAGCTGGAAGTAACGCTACAGCACTATTTTTAGCACCATTTACTCTAACAGTCCCTTGTAAAACACGGCCACCTTCAACGATTATTTTTTCCATTTATAACCCTCACTTTTTAACTAAAAAGCCAAACGATTGATGTTCATGACAAAATAAAGGACAGTACCTAACTCGACATTAAAGGTCTGTTGCTTGATTCCAGTCTGTTAAAAATTGTTCAATGCCTTTGTCTGTTAGCGGATGTTTCACTAATTGCGCTAATACTTTATAAGGAATTGTGGCAATATGTGCACCGTTTAAAGCCGCTTCTGTAACATGTAAAGGATGTCTAATAGATGCTGCGATAATCTCTGAATTAATTTGATGGTTGGTAAAAATTTCTGAAATTGTTGCAATTAACTCCATTCCATTATGGCCGATATCATCTAAGCGTCCTAAAAATGGAGAAACATACGTGGCACCAGCTCTAGCAGCAAGAAGCGCTTGGTTCGCATTAAAAATAAGCGTCACATTCGTTTCAATTTCTAGATCACTTAAAGCTTTTACCGCTTTTAATCCTTCCAACGTCATTGGAATTTTAACTGTAATATTTGGAGCAATAGCAGCAAGCTCTTTTCCTTCTTTGATCATCCCTGCTGCATCTTCTGAAATCACCTCAGCACTAACAGATTTATCTGTTACAACGCTAGTGATTTCACGTAAACGGTCATGAAACGATACGCCCTCTTTTGCAACAAGAGTAGGATTGGTTGTTACGCCATCCAAAACTCCCAATTCATGTGCAGCACGAATTTCGTCAATATTTGCAGTATCTATAAAAAATTTCATAATATAACTACTCCCTTCAAATATGATAGATCATTTATCAAATGTTTATGCTTTACCCGTAGATCCGAACTCACGCATTTTACCAATAACCGTTTCTT
>NZ_JBPPZG010000235.1:0-5535 GCF_051918545.1 Pseudogracilibacillus amylolyticus (SeqCode)
CTCCAGCCAATATTTCTTTCTCTTACAGTTTTCATATACGACCACCATGTATATAACCCTTTCGTATCAGGTTGAAAGTACCGTAAAGAATCAACAAATCCTGCCTCAAGTAAACGTGAAAATTTTTCTCTTTCTTCTATTGTAAAACCGGAATTACCTTCATTTGCTTTTGCGTTTCTTATATCAATTGGTTTATGGGCAACATTTAAATCCCCGCATAATATGACTGGCTTTTGTTGTTCAAGCATCAGAATATGGTGGTATAAATCATCTTCCCATTCAAGTCGAAGTGACAGTCGGGCTAAGTCACGTTGAGCATTTGGAGAGTATACATTTACTAAAAAGAAGTCATCAAATTCTAAAGTAATAATCCTGCCTTCAGGATGTTCATCATATTCACCAAGCCCATACTGAACGGTAATAGGTGTATGTTTGGTAAAAACAGCTGTTCCTGAATATCCTTTTTTACTTGCATAATTCCAATATTTTTCGTAGCCGGCTAAATTTAAATCTATTTGTCCATGTTGTAATTTAATTTCTTGTACACAAAAAACATCTGCATTTATTTCGTTAAAGTAATCCAAAAAACCTTTTCTTACACAAGCTCTAAGTCCATTAACATTCCATGAGACTAGTTTCATATAGCATTCCCCCTTACGATAGAATAAGTATAATACGATAGGCAAAAACAATAAAAATTTTTGCTTGCATGATAAAAATTATCTTGACAGTTCATCTGTATTACACGTATAATACAGTGAGTGTATGAGTTAAATAATACACATGGATTGGGTTGGATGTTTTTTTAATTCCTATGTATTAAGTGGATGATACAAATGGTAATTAATTTTGTTAGGGTAGGGGTGATGAAATGCGTTTAAAACTAGATAGTCGTACCCCAGTGTATATACAGGTGATTCAATATTTTAAGGAGCAAATTGCAAGTGGAGCATTGGGATTAGGGGAAGAAATACCTTCACGAAGAGAATTGGCAAGTCGATTAAAGATTAATCCAAATACAGTGCAAAGAGCGTATAAAGAAATGGAGGAAGCGGGATTGATTTTTACTGAGGGAAATATGCCAAGTAAGGTTACAAAAGACGAAACGGTAATTAGAAATGTACGGGATGGTTTGTTAGAAGAAGCGATACAAAATTTTATTACTTCTGTTCATACATTGAATATTCCACTAGAAGAACTTATTCCGCTTATAGAAAAGAATTACGAAAAGGGATTACAGAATAGGGGGGAATAGCATGATAGAAGTAAAAGATATACATAAGTCTTTTGGGAGAAAACAAGTATTAAAAGGGGTTTCTTTTACCGCGCAAAAAGGTGAAATAACTTGTCTCATCGGAGTCAATGGTGTCGGTAAAACAACTGTTATGAATGCAATCATGAATTTGACTCCAATAAATCGTGGGGAAATTTTAATCGATGGTGAAAAAATTAATAAACGAAGTTATGAAAAAATTACATTTATACCAGATACCATTACGATGCCTCCAACGATGCGAATTCAAGATGCATTTGAATTTATGAATGATTATTATAATTCTTGGAATCAAGAAAGAGCCAAGGAGTTACTGAGTTTTTTCCGGTTACAGAAAAGTGATCGAATTGCTGAGTTATCGAAAGGAAATAAAGCTAAAGTTAATTTGCTTTTAGGACTGGCTTTGGATGTTGATTATGTATTAATGGATGAACCTTTTTCAGGTATTGATATTTTCAGTCGTGAACAAATTGCCAATGTATTTACATCTCATTTAATAGAAGATCGTGGTGTTATTATCACTACCCATGAAATAACTGATATTGAGCATTTAATTGATAAAGTTGTGTTACTAGATAATGGTATTGTGTTAAAGGAATTTAATGCAGAGGAAGTTCGTGAGGAACAAGGAAAGTCCATTGTAGATGTTATGAGGGAGGTTTTTCGACTATGAAAAATTTCTTTAAGTTATTAAATTTTGAATTGAATCGATTTATGAAATTGTTTATTATCTTACTCGTTACAATTGCTGTCATTCAAATAATAGGTACGATCATCCTTGCTAGATCCTATATGATGCAAGCGAATAAGGCAGTTCTTCAGGGAGGAATGTCGCAGCATGAATTTATCGACATGTATTCCACATTTAGCATGATGGATGTCATTTATTCTTTATGGTTTATGGGACCGATAGCAATTGGTGTTGCGGCATTAATGTTTTATGTATTTTTTATATGGTACCGGGATTGGTTTGCAAGAAATACATTTATTTACCGATTATTAATGCTTCCGACATCAAGAATGAATATATTTTTTTCAAAAGCAACAACTATAATGTTAACTGTACTAGCTTTGGTCGCTTACCAAGTCATTTTGCTAAATATAGAGAAGACTATTGTTAAATGGTTAGTTCCAAAAGTGTATAGGCAAGATCTTGGAGTTGTCGATCTTGTTGCAGCTTCAAAGCATTTATCAATAGTGCTTCCGCAGGGTTTGGTTGAATTTTTAATTGCATACGGATTAGGACTAGGGTTTATTGTAGTTATATTCACTGTAATTTTATTTGAGAGAAGTTATCGAATCAAAGGACTAATTTTTGGATTACTATATGCAGTTATTGCCTTTGTCTTATTTGCATTACCGATCTCGCTGCAACTACTACTATATGGATATATCTATTTGTATCCAACAGAAATTTTCATTGTGCAAATTGTCATGTGGATTATTATTGTTGGTGCTTCCTTAATATTAAGCAGATACTTATTGAAAAATAAAGTGACAGTGTAAGGAGGGAAGACATGAGAAAGTATTGGAAATCAATTTTATTAATTACATTTATTGTTGTGGTAGTTGGCATTTTCTATATTAAGGCAGATACAGATTCGAATAGTTTTGTTCAATTTAAACTTGAAAAGAAAGAAGGAAATGATGCGGCGGTTGAAGAACTAGTAATAAACGGGGATTTATTTTACGGTATGTTAAGTTTTGAACCGTTTCGAATTGATAACCAAGGGACTACTTATTTGCGGGATGAATCATTTGTTAAACGGTTGCAAGGATACTACCCGGATGTGTATATTGAACGGTTACAAAAGGAACATCGGAACTTTATGCGGGGTAAAATCGACGAGCCCCAAAATTACTATGAAGATGAAGATGTTTTAGCATATGGGGCTACACCTTATGAATTTTGGACGGCTGATAATTATAAATTTGACATTGCCGTTTTGGACAAAAAGACAAATGATACAGTTTCGTTTTCGTTACCAATACCGAACAGGGGTAATTATTGGTATGTGGAATCATATGGTGTCTTATTTGAAGGTAAAGAATTATCTATCATCACTATAAATGCAGAAATGAGCAATGATATGGTAGAAAATATTTCTGCGCATATTTATACATTTGATATCGAGAAAGAGCAGCTAATAAACGAAGAAATAATTGGTTCATTAGATTATACGGATGATGGTGAAGGATATAGTGATTACAATGTCATAAAAGATGAGGATTCCGTAATTATAGCTGGGCTTAAAATAACACCAGTAGAAATGGATGAGGAAACAGATTATTATGAAGAAGTTGGCGAGTTAACTAAATTAATTATCTATAATATTAAGAGTAAGGATGTTGAGGAAATTACGATTTCCGAAAAAGAAGATATAGGAATTCCGATTTCAAAAATTGGGGATCAACTTTATTTTGCAAATGCGAAAAATAATCAACTTTCCCTATCTACTTTTAATACCGAAACAAAAAAGGTTACTGATACGTTAGAAATAGATGATATCAAGTCGTATATGTCAATATATGATATTCAGCAAGCGGAAGTGAAAAATGGCAAATGGTATTTCATGCCATCAACGGGAAGCATAGAGGATTTAACTTCTATTATAGTCGTAGATTTAAGCAGTTTATCACTTGATTATATTGGCCAGATTGTCAACACGACACCGCCTGAAAATAATGAGTCGATTGAAATATATTTCAATGATCTTGAATTAAAATAATGATAAATCTGGTCAGCTAGAAATTAGTTGGCCAGATTATTATATATGCGGGTAATTTTATTCTGCAGTAATTCAGTTTGCACAAAACGAGCTTCTCTAATATATTCTTTTCCATTTACAAAAAGAAGTAGTACAGGAGCTGTAAAAACATTAAAGCGTCCCGCAATTTCTGTAACTTTACTAGCATCTACTTTGTAAGCAGCTATTTTAGGGAAGTTAGCTAATATCCTCTCGATTTGTGGTTGTAATCCATGGCAAACACTGCAATTTGGCATTGTTATGTACAGAAATGCTAATTCATTGTTTGAAATTAGATTTTCTATATCTTGTAATGAAGTTAGTTCTTTAAACATATTCATATGGACTCCTTAACTAGACGTACTAGACCTAGCATACATCTATTTCTTTTTATTTTCCCTTAATTTGTATTATTAAGATTAAGAACAAAGGCGCTGGAGCCGGACGTGTGGCTATTCCTGCAACGAAATCTATCCATAACTAGAGAATTTAATAATTTTCTAAGCAAAGATAAAACTGCGCTTTTTGCGCAGTTTTAAACGTTTTTATAACGGTTCCGGTGTGATTGGATCCAAGCAAGTAATACCACAGAAGCAATCTAAGTCTAACGTGATACACACTCCTGTTTCACGGAAGTTTCTAATTCTTCTACGACCGAATTTGTCGCAAAATGAATCTTTATGGTGGTGGCTGTGTTCTTCGCTGCCATGCTCTTCACCGTGATGTTCGCCGTCTCTTCTGCGGCCAACAGGTAATAATAATTCAACATTTACACAACTTTTGGATCCTCTAACAAAATCTCTTACTCTTAAAATTGGAGATTCGACACACTCAAAATCTCTCCGCTCTCCTCTATCTCTGTTTACAAAACCAGCACCAACAAAAGGCTTACAACTTTCCTTACAGATTAACATGAATGGAATCGTTGTGTCCTCTCTCCGTCTTCTTACTCTCCGTGATAATAGGTCTTCGATAGAATTTTCACAACTTGTGACACATTCATCAACAGCCTCACGTTGTGCCTCTAAAATCCTTCTAACTATATCTTTAATACACTGATCATTACGTCTGTCATGATCAAATCGCTCTCTTTGACAACCCACAATAAAACACTCCTTTAATATTTTTGTGATTACAGTATCACTATATGTGGGGTATAGTTTATGGGTTGTTTTATCGTCTATTTTCTAGTAAAAATGAGTGAATATCACAGAAGTAATAGAAAATGTGCTAGTAACTTGGGGTATATATCGTTTCATTTGTTATTGATGGACATATATATGTACTATCTGACCAAGTCTTGGAAAGATAATTTATTCCCAACCCATGATCTGATACTCCCACAGCTAAAGCAGTGGGGTTCTGAATTCATTGCTTTCATCCTGCCGGCAACCACAATGCTTATGATGCTTGCGCTTGGCATTTAGGGCTTCGGATACTGAGACAACTTTCTTCAGAACGTTCACGGTCAAAGAAACCTTTGTTTCCATTGGCGACCGCATCTTTTGGTTCTCG
>NZ_JBPPZG010000236.1:0-5490 GCF_051918545.1 Pseudogracilibacillus amylolyticus (SeqCode)
CAAAAGAAAAGGCCAAAGAGCAGAAACAATTAGAAAAGCAGGACGCCACAGAACGAATTGAAATCGAAGGCAAATTCGGAGAAGGCAAACGTCGCTATGGAATGGGCCTTATTTCGACATGCCTTCAACAAACGAGTGAAACGGTAATTTCTATACAAATCCTCGTTTTAAACTTGGAGCGCAAACTGCGCCTCCTTTTTTGGCAATTTTTCGGCATATTTTTTAGTACACTCGCCAAACGAATTTGGGCTGTATAGTGAATTGTTCAGCAGTCCCTACGTACAATCAGCATTAGTGTATGTTTTTCTTATACCTTGTTTCCCAGTTGTCTCGATAATCTTTTTTAGAAAGAGAAAATAAGTGTTCGTATTGTGAAACATCGATATTTTTTTCACGGAGTTTTTTTCTTAAAAAACGGTGATCTCTCTTGGGGGTACCAATTATGTATCCTTCTATCAATACTTCTCTTGTAATTTTATCTTTGTTTTTAGCTAAGGCAAGTTCACCTATTTTTCCTGCGATTGTTTGCTTGGCAACATCTCTAAATAATTCTGGTACAGGGGAGACAAGTTCATTTAAAAATTCAATTTCTTCATCATTCCACATATGCTTCGTTTTTTCTATATAATAATGTTGCCAATCCATATCTGATTTTCCATCTTCTTTAGGCAATTGTTTCAAAAATTTTCGAAACATAAAGAAGCCACCAATACCCAATAAAAAGATTAAGAGAAATCCCCAAAAAACAATAAAATATTCCATAAAGACACCCATACTTTTCATCCTTTTATTTAATAATTGTTAAAAAATGTATTGAATATTACAAATACTATTTCATTTTCTCAATCTGTATAGTAAGATTAAAATATCTGGTTAAATTATTGTTGAAATTTTAAAGTTTTTAAGCAATTATTTATCGAATAATATTAATCTCTCCAATATAATTACAATTATAGACATTAAAAGTCATACATACAAGTATCTAAACATAGAGATGAATTAAGCAAGATTTTTAAGGTTATTATTAAGGGGATGTTATAAAATGATAAGTAATTCAGATGTATATGATCAATCGACATATACTACCACATTTCCAACAGAGGTAATGAATTGGTACTATAACAATGATAAAGATTCGATCATCGTTATTTGGAATAATGAAAACAAAGTGGTTTATGTATCCCAATTGTTTGAAGAGTTTTTTCAAATAAGTGTAGAAAACATATTGGGGAAAGATTGGACTGTCCTCTTACCAAAGGATCAAGTAGAACGGATCAATAAACATTTTAGGTTAAACAATACTAAATTAAAAATTCCGAACATCACCATCTCTTCAAAAAAGGGAGAGACGTATTCTTTTAATGCAATTATTGACAGAATAATCATTGAGGATGAAGAACTTATTATATGTCAATTAAGAGATACCACATACTTAAATGAATTGAAACAAGTATTACTTGATTCGGAAAAATTAATTCTTGCCGGACAACTTTCAGCAGGATTGGTACATGAAATTCGTAATCCGCTTACTTCACTAAAAGGCTTTTTACAACTAGTACAGGCAGGAGTTCAACAAAAAGAAGAGTATTATAAAGTAATGATTGGTGAAATCGAAAAATTAGAAAAGATCACTTCTGAATTGCTTCATATGGCAAAACCATTCAAAAGCCAAAAGAAGATAGAATATGTCCATCAAATGATAGATGATGTTCTATTTTTAATGGATAATCAAACAGATATGAAAAATGTTGATTTCAATATCGATCTAGATAACAGTTTAATGACGCATTGTAATGCTTCTCAAATTAAACAGGTGCTTATTAATTTAATCAAAAACGGCGCGGAAGCAATGAAAAATTCTGGCTCCATTTTTATTACAAGTCGGTTAGTAGATGACTTTATTGAAATCTCTATAAAAGATGAGGGGCAGGGAGTTCCTGAAGAATTATTACAACAACTGCAAAATCCTTTTTTTACAACGAAAGAAGAAGGTACTGGATTAGGATTAGTCATTTCAGAGCATATTCTTGATATTCATCAAGGAACGCTGAAGGTACGTTCTGAAAAAGATAAAGGAACAACATTTACAGTTTTGTTACCAGCTTATTTTGAATAATAACTTTTTCTTTTTGGAAAGGGTTTTTCTTATAATTGAATTTTATCACGTTGGATAAGATATTCGTATATCGATTACATTTCTAAACATTTGTTTTATCTTCTTGTTTCATATAAACTATTATTGAAAAGGGTATGTATTTACATGCCTTATTAATTACTGCTTATGTTCGAAAGAAAGTAGTAATCTTTATTTAGTGAATGAAAGGGGCATAATAGTTTATGAGAGAGCAAGAAGTATTTCGTTCAAAAAAGAACTTTGAACTAAATGGAAAAACGTATAATTACTATGATTTAAAAGCTATTGAAGATGCCGGTCTTGGAAAGGTTGATCGCCTGCCATTTTCAATCCGTGTTCTTTTAGAGTCTGTCATTCGTCAATATGATGGAAAAGTAATTAAAGATGAACACGTAAAGGGACTAGCAAATTGGGGAACTAAAGAAGGGGCAAATACGGACGTTCCTTTTAAACCATCTCGTGTAATTTTACAAGACTTCACAGGAGTGCCTGCAGTTGTTGATTTAGCTTCATTACGTAAAGCAATGGTTGATATGGGAGGAGACCCAGATAAAATTAACCCTGAAGTACCAGTTGATTTAGTTATTGACCACTCTGTACAGGTTGATAAATATGGTACTCATAATGCGTTACAAGCAAATATGGAATTAGAATTCGAAAGAAATGCGGAACGTTATGAGTTTTTACATTGGGCTCAAAAAGCATTCAAAAACTATCGTGCTGTACCACCAGCCACTGGAATTGTACACCAAGTTAACTTGGAGTATTTAGCTGATGTGGTTCATGCAAATGAAAATGAAGAAGGAAGCTATGATTCATTTCCTGATACATTAGTAGGTACAGACTCCCATACGCCAATGGTTAACGGTTTAGGTGTCCTTGGATGGGGAGTTGGTGGGATTGAAGCTGAAGCTGGAATGCTTGGTCAACCTTCCTATTTCCCTTCACCAGAAGTTATTGGTGTGAAATTTACTGGTAGTTTCCCAGAAGGTACTACAGCAACAGATTTAGCACTTACAGTAACGGAAACATTACGTAAGAAAAACGTCGTTGGAAAATTTGTTGAATATTACGGTCCAGGATTAAAAGATATGCCACTTGCCGATCGTGCAACAATTTCGAACATGGCTCCTGAGTACGGTGCAACTTGTGGGTTCTTCCCAATCGATGAAGAATCATTAAATTACTTACGTTTAACTGGACGTAGTGAAGAAAAAATCGCTTTAGTTGAAAAATACTGTAAAGAAAATAATTTGTGGTATTCACCTGAAGATGGTGACCCTGAATATACGGAAACAGTTGAAATCGACTTATCTAAACTAGTACCTAACCTTGCTGGTCCTAAGCGTCCACAAGATAGAATTGCTTTAACAGATATGCAGAAAGAATTCAAAAAAGCGATCACTGCACCTGCAGGAAACCAAGGATTTGGTTTAGATAAATCAGAATTTGATAAAGAAGCAGTAGTAAACCATCCAAATGGTGAAAAATCTGTTATGAAAACTGGAGCAGTAGCAATCGCTGCTATTACATCATGTACAAACACATCCAACCCTTATGTTATGCTAGGCGCAGGACTACTTGCAAAAAATGCTGTTGAAAAAGGACTAAAAGTGCCTGCTTATGTTAAAACGTCACTAGCACCTGGTTCTACAGTTGTTACACGTTATCTTGATGATTCTGGACTGTCTAGTTATCTAGATCAATTAGGATTTAATACTGTTGGATACGGATGTACAACATGTATTGGAAACTCTGGTCCATTACGTGAAGAAATTGAAAAAGCGATTATGGATACTGACTTAACGGTTGCGTCTGTACTTTCAGGTAACCGTAACTTTGAAGGAAGAATCCATCCATTAACAAAAGCTAACTATCTAGCATCTCCACCTCTTGTAGTTGCATATGCGCTAGCAGGAACTGTGGATACGGATTTAAATAATGATCCAATTGGAAAAGATAAAGACGGAAACGACGTTTACTTAAAAGAGATTTGGCCATCAATGGCGGATATTAAAGCGGAAGTAAACAAAGTTGTTAACCCTGAGATTTTCCGTTCTGAATACGATAATTTATTCGAATCTAATGAAAAATGGAATCAAATTGACACAACTGATGAACCATTATACGAATGGTCAGATGAGTCAACTTATATCCAAAATCCTCCTTTCTTTGAAGGGCTATCGAAAGAAGCAGGGTCAATTGAATCATTAAATAACTTACGTGTATTGGGGTATTTTGGCGATTCTATTACAACAGACCATATTTCACCTGCAGGAGCGATTGCAAAAGATATGCCGGCAGGGAAATATTTACAAGAGAAAGGTGTTACACCGCGTTACTTTAACTCTTATGGATCTCGTCGAGGCAACCATGAAGTTATGATGCGTGGAACTTTCGCAAATATTCGTATCCGTAACAAAATTGCTCCAGGCACAGAAGGTGGATATACTACTTACTGGCCGACAGGAGAAATCATGCCTATTTATGATGCAGCAATGAAATATAAAGAAGATAATACAGGCTTAGTCGTTCTCGGTGGAAAAGATTACGGAATGGGATCTTCTCGTGACTGGGCAGCGAAAGGATCAAACCTTTTAGGTGTTAAAGCTGTTATTGCTGAAAGCTATGAAAGAATTCACCGTTCTAACCTAGTTATGATGGGTGTTCTTCCACTAGTATTTGAAAAAGGCGAAAGTGCTGAAAAATTAGGTTTAACTGGTAAAGAAGCACTAAACATTAAGATTGACGAAAATGTTAAACCAAATGACACGGTCGAAGTAGTTGCAACAGATGAAGAAGGCAAAGAAACTAAATTTAACGTTGTTGTTAGATTTGACAGTGAAGTAGAAATGGACTACTACCGTCACGGTGGTATTTTACAAATGGTATTGCGTCAAAGAATGGCACAGTAACAAAGTTAAATCATCACATAATGAAATTCATTATGTGATGATTTTTTTATGCATAAATAAACGCTATATTGGGATGATAATTAATAATTAATAAAAAATATAGGAGTGAATTTTTAACAGTGGACAGACATCAAAATAGGCCAAAGCCAGATGATCGTAGTGATAACGTAGAAAAATTACAAGATATGGTTCATGATACAATTGAAAATTATCGAGAAGCAGAAGAGCGAATGGAATGGGCACCTGAACAGGAGAAAAAGCAAATAAGACGAAAAAACGAACGTCGTGAAGAAGCAATTGAAGGTTTTCGAGATGAAATAAAAGATGAACACAGGCATCAAACGGAATAAGACTGAAGAATTTACCTAAAAAAGTTTCCAATTTATTTTGGAGACTTTTTTTCTTATGGTAAAATGTTAGTTGGATGAAGTATTGGAGGAA
>NZ_JBPPZG010000237.1:0-4955 GCF_051918545.1 Pseudogracilibacillus amylolyticus (SeqCode)
TTTGTATATTTTATAACAGATGAAATAATTGATTGCTTTCCCACTAGAATTTATGAGAAAATAGCTATCGGATATGGGGGATAAATTATGAAAAAAAGTGTGATTATTTTTGGAGTAATAATAGCTATTTTCGTCATTGGATGCAGTTCTGAAGATAAAGACGTTATACATAATGAACATGGCGAGCAAGAGAGTCAACCGGTAGACAAGGAAATGACCGATACAGAACTTCCTGAGATTGAATTACAAAAAGGTGATCAAGGGGAGCAAGTTCTTGCTTTACAACATGCTCTAGTCGAAATTGGCTATCCTGTGGAAACGTCAGGAAAATATGATGCACTTACCACATGGGCAATAACGGATATTCAATTACAACATGACGATTTATTTGTTTCTGGAATATATAATCAAGAAGTTAAAGAAGTCATCGATCAAGAAAAAGCAGTCTCTGTCGCAAGTAAATTAGCGGAACCAACCGCTCCCGATGAATTTGTGGAAACGATTGAAAACCCTTATGAAATTCTTGTTTTAGTCAATAAAAACTACGCCCTTCCAAATGACTTTAACCCAGAGGATCTAGTTGTACCAGATGTTCGTTTTCCATTTTCTGAAGATGATCCAAAAAAACAATTACGTAAAGAAGCGGCAAATGCATTAGAAGAGATGTTTCAAGCTGCCGATAATGATGGGGTAACTTTATTTGCTCAGTCCGGGTATCGGTCGTATGAAAGGCAAGAGGCAATCTTTGCTTCGAATGTAGAACGCCACGGCGAAGATCATGCCAATACGTACAGTGCTCGAGCGGGAGAAAGTGAACATCAAACTGGACTGGTTATGGACGTCACCTCAGAGTCAGTCGGATTTGATTTGAATACAGATTTCGGTGAAACAGAAGAAGGGAAATGGGTCAAAGAACATGCCCATGAATATGGATTTATTATTCGCTATCCCGAAGGAAAAGAACATATTACAGAATATCAATATGAACCGTGGCATTTACGGTATGTTGGTAAAAAAGCTGCCCAAGAAATTGCGGAAAAAGATTTAACTTTAGAAGAATATTTGGGGGCTGAATAAGGTATAAGGGAGTGTCGTAGTTGCGACTGATTTCGTCTCAAGTGATTCATCATTTGGGACGTTTTTTCTTCTATCATTTTTCTGATCGCGGTGTCAATGAAATCCCACTAAGGATATCCTCATACTTCATCGTTATAGCGCTTCATCCCCTATCCTTCTAAATGAACAACTCCTATATTCTGAAAATTGCCTTGATTTTAAAAAATACAAATGCTATATTTAGGTCACATTGTGTTTAAAAAGGGGTGAAGGAATGAAGTTAATAGGAAAATTGGTCATCGGTATTGTGAGTGGTATTATTATTGGCTTAGTTGCTCCAGAATTTCTCATTCGGATTATCGTTACATTTAAAGAACTTTTTGGACAATTTTTAGGATTTACAATACCGCTAATCATTATTTTTTATATCGCTAGTGGTATTGCCAGTTTTGGTAAACACTCCGGAAAAATGCTCGGTATCACCGCTGCAATTGCATACGCTTCAACGATTCTTGCAGGTACGTTAGCGTTTATTGTTGCTCTTATTATTATTCCTAGACTCGTTGGTAGTAGCGGAGGTTCAGCAGAGGAAGGAGCTGGATTTGAGCCTTTCTTTGAAATTGCAATTGACCCGATTACTGGCGTCATGACTGCACTTGCGATTGCTTTTGTATTTGGTATTGGGGTTACACGGATTAACAGTCCGACCTTACAAGCATTTTTTGATGAAGGTAAAGAAATTGTTGAGAGACTCATTTGGAAAATTATTATTCCGTTTTTACCATTCTATATTGCAAGTATTTTTGCTGAACTTGGTGCGGATGGAGCAGTGTTTGAGACGCTAAAAGCATTTGGACTTGTTCTTGTCATGGCGGTTGTCGTACATTGGATTTGGCTCATTATTCTTTATATAATTGCAGGTACATACACACGGAAAAATCCATTTTCTGCTCTAAAAACGATGCTGCCGGCTTATTTTACAGGATTAGGGACCATGTCAAGTGCAGCAACGATCCCAGTAACTGTTCGTGCAACGAAAAATAATAAAGTAAGTGATGGAGTAGCTGACTCAGCTGTTCCGTTATGCGCGACGATTCATTTGTCCGGTAGTACCATTACACTGGTCATTTGTTCGGTAGCGGTTATGGTACTTGCGAATGGTTTATCACTTCCAACATTCGGTATGATGATGCCGTTTATTTTCATGTTAGGGATTATTATGATTGCTGCTCCAGGTGTTCCGGGTGGAGCCGTTATGGCAGCATTAGGACTTCTCAGTACGATGCTTGGATTTGATGAAACGACATTGGGTTTAATGATCGCACTGTACATGGCACAAGATAGTTTTGGTACAGCTACAAACGTAACAGGAGACGGAGCGATTGCTTTACTAGTCGATAAATTTATCGGTGATAGTTCTAATGATAATGCAGCATAACAAAGATGGTGCTAGGCACAATACGTGACTAGCACCACTTTTAGAAAACTTGGCATCCATTAAAGAAAACATGCCCTCATCACAAGGGGTATGCGTGATGTTAGGTGCAAAGCCTGTCCTTAGTCGACCTTCCTAAAGAGCCGTAATTGGCGGTGATTAGGTGATGTTGCACTTAAGCTTCGTGAGCAAGCATTTACGACGAGAGTATGAGTTGCACTTACGAGTGATTGACATGGTACTGGGCGCCTAAGGCAAATGCTTTTCGGTGGGACGAGTAAGCTCAGTCGTTCGCACCACATGCAGAATCGCTCAAATAGATGCGCTGTCGCTACCACCACATGCTGAGTCGCTCAAATAGATGCGCAGTCACTACCACCACATGCATAGGCTCCATCGATGCAGAGTCGTTCCCTCGTCGCGCTTTTAGCCAGCGAGCGAGTCAAGAAAGGATGCCCAAAAATTATTAGAACCCTTTTTAGCAATTAATTACAGAATGTATAAAATGCATTGGTGAATTTTCAAACAGTGAAAAATATTGCATTGGATGTCGGCTCGGGAATAATTGTTTTCTGATTTGTTTTGGTGAATGGCCTTTGTTATATAAAAATAATACTTCCTGTTGCTTACTAATTAAATAGTCAAGTTTATTTTTAATTGCTTTTTTCCCTTCAAAAATTACTCCTGCATGTGAACATATATAAGTTTCAAAATCATATGCCAACACTTTACGTAAAGAATGAATTATTTCAGGTACTGATTCAAACTTAAAAAGGCTTTTTGGCTTTGGATTTACAAATAAGTCTCCTCCAAATAACCACCCTTTTTCACGATTGAATAATGCAATATGGTCATCTGCATGTCCAGGTGTATGGATTATATCCCACGTATAATATTCTGTTTGAAACGTTTTACCTAAAGGAGTTGCTTCAAAAGGCTCACGTTTCCCCCAAAATAAATGACGATATAAAGGTAGCTTTGCCGCTATTTTACATGTCTCAACTCCGGTCTCATGCATATAAATTTTAACTTGTTTATTATGCTGCAACCAATTTGCAAGTCCTGTATGATCTTCATGATGATGTGTTAAAATTACATTTTGCATTTCCCACTTTTCAAATAACGGAATAAGATAGTCGTCTTTTCTAGAAGGTCCTGTATCAATTAATAAATTATCAATTAAAAAGACAGAAACAAGTAGTCTCTGCCCTCCCCGGGTTACATGCAATTCCGCTTGCATAAGATCTTCATATGATTTAATTTCCATTGTTACACCCCTAACATTCCAATTCCCAAGGAGCTAGTGAACTACCCACCACTTACCACCCTTACGGGTTGCTTGAAGTGGGGGCTTCTTGGGTAATCGCCACTCTTGGTAGCTGACGAAATTGACCAAGCTAACCCTCTTGTTCCAAAAGTTTATATTTTTATTAGGCACTTGCTAGTAATCGAATGCCTTCTTTTCTGATATTGAGTGCTGCATTGTAATCTCTATCAAGATTTAGTCCACAAGCACATTGGTAGATACGTTCAGATAACTTGACTTCTTTTACTGAACCACAATTTGAACAAGTTTTGGTGGATGGAAACCATTTATCTATTTTGACAAGTTGTTTCCCTTGTTCTTTTAGTTTGTATTGTAAGAAAGAAGTGAACATTCCCCATCCATTATCAGCGACACTTTTTCCAAACTTTAGTGCTTGTGACATACCTTTCATATTCAAATTTTCAATCACAACAGCGTCATAGTTAGTCGCTAATTTCTTTGATTTATGGTGAAGAAAGTTCTTGCGTTGATTTGCGACTTTCTCCCCGATTTTAGCTACTCGAATACGTTGTTTATTCCAGTTCGATGACCCTTTCTTTTTACGGGAAAGTTTACGTTGTTCTTTTGCTAACTTGTCTAATGACTGTCGATAAAACTTAGGGTAATTGGCTTTCTCACCCTCACTATCAACAAATAGCCCATCCATCGCAAAATCTAGCCCGACTACGCTTTCAATTTTCTTATTGTCAATTTGTTTCTCGTATTCTACAAGAATAGAAATATAGTATTTTCCCGATGCAGTCATAGATAGGGTACAAGATTTGATTTTGTACTCCGATGGGATTTCTCGATGTTGCTTGATTTTGACCATTTTTAATTTAGGTAATTTGATATGACCATCTAACAATTGAATATTTCCGTTTACGACATTGGTTGTGTAGCTTTGCTTGTGCCGTTTACTTTTGAATTTTGGGAACTTGGCATTGCCTTTGAAGAAGGCTTTATATGCCTTGTCTAAATTTAGTTGGGCGTTTGCTAACGCTAAAGAGTCTACTTCCTTTAGCCATTCATATTCTTTTTTGTACTTGGCAGGAGTAGGGTGCTTCACCTTTTTTAATGCTTCTTTATCATCTTTTAGTCCCTCATACGTTTCTTTTCGTTCAGCTAACATCTTGTTATAGACAAAACGAACACAGC
>NZ_JBPPZG010000237.1:4965-5482 GCF_051918545.1 Pseudogracilibacillus amylolyticus (SeqCode)
ATCATCAAGGCCTGTTCATCTGTTGGATATAATCGGAACTTATACGCTTTATTTTGTTTAGCCATATCAAATCACCCCCCCTCAAAGGAATATATGTTCCCATTATATCATATGGAAGAAGTTTTGGCTATCGCCAACCAAAATTCATCTCCCCCTACCGCCTAAGCTACGCCCTTCACACGCTTGAAGAGGGTGACTTCTTGCGGAAGTGCGTTAATTTGCTATAATTTGGCGTGTAAACATAATTCAGCAGTAGATTTACTTTGGTATTCAGCGATTTAACAAAAAACTTTTCGACGATCTTCGTAATTTGTTATTTCCCCATAAAAAAATCTTAGCAACTAGGCTAAGATTGTGAATTTATATCTTCTTTTTCTTTTGTTTTTAAGACACCGGTCAACCAAACTTTAATACTTATGTTTAACAAAAACACATCATCTGGATTATCTAGAGATAGTTTTGTTAAACTTTCTATTTTTCTTAAACGATACAATAATGATTGTCTGTGTAAATTTAA
>NZ_JBPPZG010000238.1:0-5415 GCF_051918545.1 Pseudogracilibacillus amylolyticus (SeqCode)
CCATCTATGATGATGTCACCAGCTTATGAGGCGTTCCGACCACCAATTGAACAATTGCTTATCATATTTAGCGTATTACTTATTCTTTTTACTACTCTGGGCTTGCTTCACTTTAGAAGAAAAGAATTCAATTAATCTTTTGTTTTACTTGTAAATGTCCTCATAGAATGAAAAGAAACCAGTCTGATATGTTACTGGTTTCTTTTTCGACTAATTCATAAGGTAATAACTGACCAACTTATATTCCTTTATCTATTTTCAAAGAAAAGAATAAAAACATCGATGAAGAGAGTTATTGATTAGCTGAAAGAGACTTAGTTATTTTAAAAGCTATTTCTGAAGGGTCAAGCAATAAAGAAATAGCTGAAAAATTATTTTTATCTAATAGAACAATAGAGTATCGACTATCAAGAATATATAGAGCTTTAAGAGTGAAAACAAGAGGGGAAGCAATAACTACAGCAATACAACTTAATTTAAAATTAAAAAATGATGATGTGTAAAATTTCCAGTAATTAATAAAATCATTTTCAAATTCGTATGTTTAGACGTATATCCATTAAAGTTATAATTTACTCTTATTCATTGAAACTTTTTACATTCGTATTTATAATAAACTGAAAAGGAGGTTTTTTAAATGGCTGTCTGCAAAAATTGTGGGAAAAGATGGAGTTTATTTAAAACATATAAAATAGCTTTTGCTAATGATGGACTAGAATGCCCAAAATGCGGTAAGAAACAGTATCTTTCTAGTTCTTCTCTGCTAAACTTATCATTAGGTTCTACGATTTTTATTTTCTTTGCTCTATTGCCATTTTTAGTGAAGCTTAGTAATAAAGAGGAGCAAATTTATTAAATGTGGTGGAACCACAAGAAAGCTTCCTGCTAATCACCTTGATGAAGTGATTTCATCTCTGCATGAAAAAATTCAACAGAGAGAAATATGGATTCCTTATTGTTAAGTAGAAAAGTATACATTTAGTAAAATCTCAAATATCATAAAATCGTTCAAGAAAAACATCCTGAATTAAGCACAGAGATAGAGGCTGAACACGTAAGGAAAAGTGAATAATTTGTCACTCTATTTATTCTTTTCGATTCCTTTTTAAATTATAGATTCGAGTAATACTTAATCAGATAATTCCAATATACGATTAATTTCAAGCATTATAGTTTGTGCTGTTCTAGCTCAATTAGTTCAATAATTTTAATCAATTCAGGAATAGCGCAGTCTATTGTGTACACACTGTCTGTCATCAAACTATAGGTGACTCTAACCAGTTTTTTTCTATCTCCGAAAAATACAATTTTTGATTTAATCCATGCCTTAATAAATGTTCTTTTTCGTTATCTTTAATCATATAATTCCTCCTTTATTAGCCTAATTCCTTACGCATACATATAAAAAGTTTTACTTATTATATCGCGCATTAAAACGGAAAGTCAGCCTACAAAAGAGATATAAAAATACTCGTTTAGTCGCATGATGAAACACACCACTTATTCCTTTTCTAACAAATAAGTGGTGTGTTCTTATACATGCAAGTGTACTAGATTATTTTCATTCTACAATCATCCAGTTCCTATCTTTCTCTAAAGTCAATTCATACTGTGAGAATTGCGTTGCCTTGGTCGTCTCATCTAAATATTTTACTGTGACCCAGACTTTTATTTGGTTCTCTTTTTCATGAAATACAGGATTGATTAATTCAGAAAAGACGTACTCTTGATTAATTACCGGCAAAGCATGATCTTTCACATAATAAGCAAGTTCTTTATCCGTGGCAGTAGGATAAAACGCAAAGAATGTCTCCAAAAATTCCGTTACTTCTTGAACAGTATCAGAATCAACCGTTCCGTTACTTTCAGGTTGTTGTGGCTCATAATCTGATTTATTCGGTAAGCTCCATAAGGTAGGATTTTGTGTAATGACTAAGTTTCCTGCATTATCTTGATGAAGAAGTATTCGATATGTGGATCGAACCCTTTCGCTATTTTTATCTTCCGTAATTTTTTGATCTATCGAATAAACAACCGCATAGGTATTATCACTTTCTGGTGATACTGACCAGATATCAATATTACCTACGCTGGAACTGGTAGGAATATCAGCTCTTACGGTATCGATATTTAAAGCTTGTAATTCCTCTGTCAAATAGTGACTGATCTTTTCCGCCCGTTGTTCAATCGAATCTTTTTTATTTTCCCAAGTGTAGTAATCTTGCACAAAGTTTTTTGTAAAACTTTCTATGGCATTCGTATCCATGATCTTAGTTTCAATGATTTCTCTTTCATGAATGGTATGCTGATCAATCGCCGTAAAGTTTTTATAAATCCCAAATGCAAGGCTTCCAATGAGAACTATCCATAAAATTATCACTGACTTTTTACGCGGTCCAACCGTTTTTACTTTTATTTTTTTAGGTTTTGTTTTCACTTGTTGCTTTTCTTGCTTCTTAAATAATCCTTTCATCTAATCCAGTCCTTTCTATTGTTTAATACGTCCAGCTCCAATTAAGTGCTTTTGCCAATAAGAAGTCGTCAAATCAGCATAACCAATCGGATCGCCTGCGTTATACATTTGGTTGTTTCCAACATATATCCCAACATGGGTAACATAAGTCCCAGCGTTATATGTGGAATGAAAAAACACTAAATCACCTGGTTTTGCTTCTGATAAAGTGATATGCTCGGTCACGTCATATTGTTGCTGCGCTGTTCGGGGTAAGTTAATCCCAGCTTTCCGATAACTCCATTGCGTTAATCCACTGCAATCAAAAGAAGTGCTCGGATTATCTCCTCCAAAGACATAGGGAAATCCTTCATATTTTAAGGCTTCATTCATGACAATTTGAACCATCTCGTCATCGAATTGAGATGAAATGAAATATTGACTTACTAAATCGACATAAAACATATTGCCATAACGGTAACGCCAACCACCGTTTTTCTTTACGGCTATTGGGTTCGAGTAAGTGACTTTGCTGCCGCCTGAACGTTCCTTCGCAAAGCTTTCAGCTATTTCAAAAGAGTAAGAGCTTCCTCGTTTTGCGACATAATCAATAAAAGCACCGCCATAGTTATAAGCTTGAATGACTACATTAATATCGCCCCCATTTTTTTCTACCGAACGTAATAAATCTGAAAAGTATTTTGTTCCTTGTTGAATGGAAGCTTCGGTATCTAAAGAGTTGGGAGGAAGCCCCAAAGATTCACTACTCTGCATCACGTCTGGAGTTTTTCCACCACTCTCTACTTGAATAATGGCAAGTAGAGTAGAAACATACTCACTTATTCCATATTCTTGTGCATACTTTTCTACCATTGGCTGATGTTTTAACACATCTTTGGAGACCGATACATCGCCTATATCATAGATGAAATCCCCGCTATCTGATGAATGTTCTTCATTTGATATAAAAATAGCTACAAATGCTAACAGCCCTATAAAGGCAAGAAATCCTATTCCGCCAGCAATTAACATGATCTTTAATCTCATGACTTTCATTAGCGTTTCCTCCTAACCGCATGGATTGGACGCTTCGTGATTTGTTTCTGGTTTGTACGTTTCAACGGTTTAGAAGGACGCTTGATGATTTTCCGACTATTTTTTGGTCGAGAACGTTCTTCATGGGGAGATCGGTTTTCTTTTTTAACAGGTTGTTTGGGATGATCAATAAAATGTTGTTTTCTGTCTGGACTCGGTAACTGTCGTTGTAATTTGAATTGCTTCATATGCTCGTTTTTTGTGACAGGTCTTGTCTTTTGCTTTTCTCGAACAGTTGGTTTCTTTAATCTATCCTGATGTAACGATTCATTGACGTTTTTTGTAAGTGGCCGTTTATGACTAACAAATTCCTGAGAAGGGGTACGCTTTTTATCCAATGCTTGCCGCCTATCTGCAATGGTTTGACGATGTTTTGCTTGACGGTCTGCATGTGTTTTTTGTCTCTTTTCCTTTGCTTGCTTCATACCTTCTTTAAAATCACGGGCAGGTTTTGTAAGCTGTTCTTTTCCTTGCATCACTGCATATTGAGCAGTAGTAGGTAAATCGTGCAGTTGTTCTTTGCGGTGCTCTATATTCGCACGGAACTGATTTTTCGCACCAGCCACTTTCCCTGTGACTTGACCCATTTTCTGGCTTAAAGATGTTGGTTTCGTACGATCAGTTGGACGTTCTTTGTTATCTTTTGTAGTCGATGTTAACCGTTGCAATGGACGTAGGGGAGAGAACGACCCCTTTTTTGTTTGCTTTGATTTCCCAACCATTGCCCCGGCGGTTGCTCCAGCTGTTGCGCCTGCAAGCGTGCGTCCGATTGTACGTTGTAATCGACGGCTGCCCCGATTGAACATTCGGTAAGGACGACGCATGACTTTACGTCCGACCTGTTGGGAATCATTACTTTGCAGGTTAAACATGCTCATAATGTCACCGAGTTTCATGTAAATGCCCGCAAACGTCACAATCTGTAAAAAGGCAATCAAGAAAAACGGATAACTTGTTGTTAAACTGTAAAGCATGGATGAGATACTAAAGGCAACTGTAATAATCAAGGTAATGCCAGCTCGTAACATAATCACATTAAACAATTTCATAATCGCTTGTTTCCCCATGTTTTCAAAGGTGGGTATCATTGACAGTAAAAAACTGATGGGTAAAAACATGGCATAGATGATAAATAGAATTTGTGAGAAAATCATAATTCCCGATAGTAGAAACACGAAAATGGAGATACCGATATTAAACAGAAATAAAAAGAAGACCATTCCTAAGCGAGTGGTCGTTTTCGTAATCGTTAAATTTTTATTGTCATGATCTTCAATTTCTGCTTTAACAGCATCTTCACGATCTTTTCCGTTATTCGTATCAGGATTGATAGAAACTAAGCTCTCAACACGTTCTTCGCCAATCGTTTCTTTATCCGAATCATCAAATTGTAATAGCATCCACGGCTGTTCCACTTGAATAGAAAAGAGGTTATTCCGTATCATATCAACGCTGTCTTTTCCCTGACTAGTAGAGCTAGGCATCAAGATTTTAGTACCTAAATCTAAACTTGCCTGACTAATATCTGCCGAAAAGTCATTAATTTTAGCAATATACGTTGGGGCATAGGCAATAAAGGAGGCCGACAAAATAAAAACGACTAAAAAGTTTAGGATCGCCCGAATGGCTTTCGTCGTTTCCCGTTTCATTAATCCTGTATATGCCACGTAAATCCCAATCACTAAAATGAAAAGAAGCAAAAAACCTACATAAAAGCCCGAACTGCCAAAACCACTTGCAGTAATCCCAGCTAATGTTTGCATGTTTTTCCCTATGGCATCAGCTGTTTGGGAAATGAAATCGAGAGAATAAGCTTGTTGGATTAAATAGCCTGTTGCATTAGACAAATACAAGCTAATAATCCAGAT
>NZ_JBPPZG010000239.1:0-5395 GCF_051918545.1 Pseudogracilibacillus amylolyticus (SeqCode)
TCTTTAGTATTAGGCGCTTTAGCCGGTATTATTATTATGTTTGTATTCCGTGTTGTGAAGTTGTATGAAGGAGATAGAGTTGTTAATGAAGGTATTGGCATGATGGGGATGATCGCATTTGTTATGTTAGTAGCTTCAGGTTATGCGACCGTTTTAACAGAGACAGGTGCAATAGATGAATTGGTTGAAAAAACATTGAAAATTACTGGAGACTCTCATTTTACCATTGCCTTTTTCTTGTTAACTGTCGGTCTATTAATAACGATGGGAATTGGAACCTCTTTTGGAACGATACCTATCTTAGCAGCGTTATATGTCCCAGTGATGTCGCCACTTGCTAGTGCGGCTTTAATTGGAACAGCGGCAGCATTAGGTGACGCTGGTTCGCCGGCTTCAGATTCAACTTTGGGACCAACAGCCGGACTGAATGCCGATGGTAGGCATCACCATATTTGGGATACATGTGTGCCAACATTTTTACACTATAATATACCATTGTTTATTTTTGGGCTTATTGCTGCGATGGTACTGTAATGAAGAATCACCCTTCTTTCAACATTCAGTGAGGAAGGGTGATTTTTAATTGGGCAAAATAAAAATGAGAATAATTCATCATTAAAAGACGGCAATTTTTTTGGCAGATAGGAAAGCATAAAACTTTCCTACTGCATAAGTGCAACTAAGGCTTTCGCCAAGGCGTGGCGATAAACCAAGTTTTCTAATATACTATTGGGTATAGAGGTGACAGAGAAAATTTCAGAAAGTGGGTATAAAAGTTGAAACGATTTTTTGTACTGCTATTATCTGTTTTTCTTTTAAGTGGATGTTTTTATTCAAAGGAAGCTAGACAATTAAAAAAGGATCCTGAAATTCAATCAGAGATAGAGAGTTTAATAAAAGAGCATGGTGAGGATATGTATGGAATGGAACTTCACCCTAATATGAAAAAAATGAAATTTGCTATAACGGGAAAATTTCCATGGCCAACAGATAAAATTGTTGTCGTGCCGGTTAAGACAACAGGGGATCCAGAATTTCAATTTAATACTTATGTGCATATATATAATGAGCAAACGGAAAAGTATGAGGTTACTTATGATTCAATTGATATTTCCGAGTTAGATAAAATTGGGCCTTTTTTATTGGAAATAACGTTTATGAAACTACATCAAGAAGCTTTCAGCAATTTGAAGAAAGTAGATCAAGGTATTAAAATTAAACGAACAGATATAGAAGCAGTTTTTAATCAACATTTTGAAGACAAAGAACAAGAGAGAACATTAAAGAAGGCATTCGCCGAAGATTATATGGAAGGGAAGTTTACAGATCCAACTGAATATGAAAGGTTAATTAACACCCATATGACTCCATGGCATAGACATAAAAAAGAAGGATGGCAATGTGAACCTACGATCAGACTGGAAGTACGACCTCCACTGGATGAATCTGAAACTTCTGAAGAAAAAATCCGTGGAATTATTGAATATATTGAATCGGCAGATGATCTCCCGCAAGGAATTTATACGATATCCTTGGATTCACAAGAGGAGTATATATACGAAAGTATATCAATGTGTAATGATTAAGGCATTGTGTAGGATGACAATGCTTTTGTTTAAAGATAAGTATAAAATTTTAGCTCTACCACAGCGTTGTTCACTGTGGTATTCTTATTATGGGGAAAAATATTTTGAAAGAAACTTTCTTTAGTATAGGGGAAGGTAGGGAATTATGGTAACTACCGGAATATATTATATCATTCAAAATTTCAATTCCTCATCAAATATTAGGGATATTTTGAACAAAATGTGTGATTAACCTCACTTGGAAACGTCTAATCTGGTTGTAAGATAAGGGTAAATGAAAAAAGGAGTGGTTAAATTGGAAACTACACCTCAACTTGAATATCAGGCGAATAGATTAATTTCTGATAAGTTAAAAGACATGTTATATTCTATTGGTACGATAAAACCGGTTGAAAAGGATACATATATTTTTCAACAAGGAACTAATGCGAAGGCGATTTACATGGTATTATCCGGTATGATAAAAATAAGCATGGTTACAGCGGAGGGGAAGGAATTAGTATTACGTCTTTGTGATCCAAATAGTATTATAGGTGAATTAAGTTTATATTATGAACATTCTAAGTTTCTTCTTAATGCTAAAGTGTTGGAAGCTGGTGAAGTGCTCGTAATTGACAAAGATAGATTAGAGTTAGAATTAACGACAAACAGCGAACTAACTTTTGAATATATGAAATGGTCAAATGATCATATGAGAAAATTTCAAATGAAAATTAGGGATTTACTTTTAAATGGCAAAAAGGGAGCATTATACTCAACACTTATACGTTTTGCTAACAGTTATGGTATTCACTACGAGAATGGGATATTAATAGATAAAGTTTTAACGAATCAAGAATTAGCTAAGTTTTGTCCGACAACACGTGAAAATGTTAATCGAATGCTTAATGAACTTAGAAAACTAGATGTTATCTCCATTCAAAAAAGAAAAATTTTGATCCAGGATATGCAGTATATTAAAGATGCTATTTGCTGTGAAAATTGCCCGATAGAATTATGTAATATAAACTAATTTTCTTAAATGTCCGTGTGTAAGTAATCCTCTATAGATATTTCGTTTTTGGTGTCCAATTGGCGAGGAAAATTCCAATGAAAATAAAAACTCCCCCTAGCATGACATACCAGTGTATGGGTTCTTGCAATAAAATCCATCCGGAAAGCACTCCGAAAAACGGGGCTAAAAAGAGAAAAGCACTCGTTTTTCCCGGGTCGCCGATATGGAGTAAATAAAACCATACGGCAAATTGAACGATAGAAGCCATAATCGCAAGCCATAGCAAGATAAGCATGGAAGTTGTTGTCACTTCGAAAAAAGGTTTTTCTAATATGAAACTACTTAAAAATAAGATGAGACCCCCAAATAGCATCTGGTAGGCAGTTAAAACCCAAACATCAATTTTCTGTCCCCATGTTTTGATCAGTAAAGTTCCGATTGCCCATGAAACGGCTGATAAAAAACCTAAAATGGTTCCGACTTTAATCGATAAATGTGCGCCAAATGTAATAAATACACCGAGAAATCCTAGAATAACTCCAATCCATTGCAGTCTTCTATATGCTAGTTTCAAAAATATGGTTCCGAAGATGATGACAAGTAATGGGTTGATAAATGTAAGAATTGAAGATTCTCCAGCTGTAATGGTTTCTAAACTTACGAAAATACAGCCCATTACCCCAGCTGTTTGAAAAAATCCAATTACAAATATTTTACCCCAATCGATTAATGTAGATGGATGAGGTCTTTTCCAGAGAACGACAAATATCGCCATTAAAATGCCTGCTAGAGAAAAGCGGAAAGCGACTAATAGAATAGGAGATGAATAGATTAATCCTATTTTCCCAATCGCAAAAGCAGATCCCATTAGTGAAGTTGTTAAAATTACTAATAGTCCATAGATGTACTTGTTCATACAATCTCCTTAATGTTTAACTAGATTTTTTGTTAAGGTTAATTATCTACAATTGTAACTACTTATTTTTATATTGTCACATAATTGGAATGAGAAGAAAAATTTCAATTATTGAAAATTCCGCGTTGCCCGTTGGAGTAGAAAAATCAGTCAAAGACATGAACTAAAAAAATGTAGAACTTAGTTTCTTTCATTATTCTCCTTCTGCATATTTTCTTTCTAAATAAAGCTTTTGTAGGTTAGATTCCCGTATTTTATTAACATAAGGAAGGAAAAAGTTGATTAGCATTCCAACTAAAACTGCATTGAACAGTGTGCCAATTCCAATAGTGCCATCGAAAAAGAATGCTGTGATAACGAGTACAACACTAATAGCCGCTCTGGAATAAGTCACGCTCCAGCCTGTTGCATTGGCAACGATAAGCATCGTATGATCAACTGGATTAGGCGCTACTTCAGACTGAATATAAATTGCGATGCCCAGTCCGGTAAAGAAAATTGCTAACACGAGACAAATCCATTGGCCAGCTAATGAATCAGCGAAACTGCCAAACTTTAATAAAAATAACCAACCGTCAATCCCAACCCCAGTAACAAAAGATGTAACTAATGCAAAATATTGAGGACGTTTTCTTTCCGCTAAAGCGTTTCCAAATACGATTAAAAAACCAGTGATAATTTCCCAGCTGCCAATAGTTAACCCAAATGTGCGAAATAGTCCGACAAGGAGGGCATCATACGGGGAAGTCCCAAGCGCAGATAAAATCGCTAAAGAAATTCCTAATGTGAGGATAAGTAATCCAACTAAATAAAAATGTACCCCAGCTCGTAGTAATTTCATGCGCTTTATGCCCCCTTCTGTAAACTACTTTAACTATAGCAAAAAAAATTACATTCAACTATTTTTAAGTATTATTTAAGCTTGTCTAATTTTACAATGAGAAAAATCGTTGAAAAAGCGTAGAGAATGCTTTTTCAACGATTCCGCGCCCTACGCCCCGGCGAGCCGGAGCGTAGGGCACGCCCGGTGTGCTCCCTCGGACAAAATCCATTAGAAAGTCGTAGTAGATTGTCTGTGGCGCCTTCCCTCGGACAAAATCTATTAGAAAGTCGGTGTAAATTGTCCGTGGCATGCTCCCTGAACACGCCCCGGGCTAGTTGGGGTATTAAAATACCCCAACAGAATCATTCATTTTCAGTTATTAATTCAGCAATTGTATGTCCGATAATGTTACCAGCTGTTTTGGGAGCGAATTTCCCAGGCAGTCCAAGTGCATGAAAAGTAGTAATTCCAGCTGTTTTTGCTACATCAAAGTCGATACCTCCTGGTTTGGACGCAACGTCAATAATAAGCGCATTTTTGTTCATAACATGAATTATATCTTTCGTTATTACAAGGTGAGGGATCGTATTGATACAAATATTTGTATCTTCAACGACTTCAATAAGCTTAGTTAATGAGATAGGTTGCATGTTCATCTCTCTAATTCTAGCAAAATCAGCCTGTTTCCGGGCGGCTACTATTACATTTGCCCCAATTTGATGAAACAATCGAGCCATCGTTATTCCGACACGTCCAAAACCTGTAATTAACACATTTGCCCCGTGGATCGTATAATCGGTATTTTCCATGGCGATTTGTAAAGTTGCTTCTGCTGTAGGGATTGAGTTGGCAATTGCCATATCATCACGTTCAAATAAGATTATAAGTTTCCGATTACTGTTTTTCGCCAAATTTTTTAATGTATCATTAGATGTTCCCGTATAAATGACGCAGTGTTCTGGTGTTTTTTGAATCATTTCTTTTGTTATTGTTGCTTTTCCGGCTGGGTAATTTAATTCAACGCAACCATGTTCATCTAATCCTAGAATTGGAAGAACAATGTAATCAATTTGACT
>NZ_JBPPZG010000240.1:0-5305 GCF_051918545.1 Pseudogracilibacillus amylolyticus (SeqCode)
TGTCTGGCTTAGTAAGGTGGAACACCCTGAAACCCGAGGACAAGAAGGCAACTATCTAATTCCTGTTTTCTACTCTACATTGTATTGATTTCTAATTGCTTTTCGTAACGCTCAAGTATGTTGCTATGCAAACCACTTACAGCGAATGATTCCAAATGACTTTTTAAATACTCTTGTCTTGATAGGCCTTTTTGTTTTGCTAATTCATCAATTTTTTAACGGTTGCAGGTTCTAAATTTCTAATTTTAATTTCCATTTTCAAAACTCCTTTTATGTTTTTTGTCACTCCAAAACTTTGGACCAAATCTCACAGATAGATAGAAAGAGCATAAGGGGTTTTTGCCCCCACTTTCAGTGTGGGATTAGGCAAAGCCTAATGTTTTCATGAGTACAAAGAATTTCAATTTAGCACTCTAGAGTGACAGCGAAAAATGCCGTTGTCACTCTAGAGTGCCTATGCTTTTTTACTTTTTCTTATATGATTTTATTTTTTTGATGTTATTTTCGGAATTACTTCCGATGCTGTATTTTCTCGGTCTTTTACGTTCGTACGAATTATTTTTAATTGAATTTAAGTTATCCGAACGAACCGTACTCGTGTTAGTTGTGACTGTTCCACCTTGTACTTGTTCAGTCGTACTTGCCACTTATAAGTCAGATTGAACGGTAGAATTTTGAGCCACTTTTGTTGTTTCAACGGAACGAGATCCGTTCACACTTTTTACTGAATTTGAACCACTACTAGAATTTGTTGGTGTTACATTTTGTGATGAAGAAGAACCAGTTTGTGTTGTTGAAGTTGTCGTATTACCTTGAACTTGTTCAGCCATGTTTGATACTTCTACATCTGTTTTAACGCTCGATTTCTGAACACCTTGCACATTTTGAACGCTACGAGAATCGCTCGTAATTGGTGTATTACCAGTGCTATTTTGAGCATTCGCAGGGCTTGCTGTGGTCGTTCCAAGTGCACCACTCTGAACACTATTTACAGACGTATTGCCTTGCGTTTGTTCTTCAACACCTGTAACAGATGTGTCTGTTTGAATAGACGTTTTTTGAACGCCCTGCGCCTTCTGGAGGCTCTGTGAATCGTTTAGAGTAGTAAAACCATTAGAATCGTTTTAATGCTTGTAGGGCTTTTTGAAGGAGTTACAGACTCGTTGGAATTTGGAACTTCACTTTTTAAAGTTCCTTGTCCCCCAACTTGTTGTGCCAATCCACCAGATGAACCACCAGAGCGACTGTCTTTGCTTTCTCCCTTTGTACCAGTACCAGAACTTCTAGAGCCACCAGAATCACCACTACTGCAAACGCATGGTGATTGACCACATTTCAGACATTTATTCTTATTTCCTTTATCATTATCATTAGGCGAAGGTGCTTTGCTTCCACCAGAACCACCAGAGCGACCTTTATTATTCACGCTATTATCTTTACCATCATTTTTCTTTACAAGATTGGATAGTCCTTTAGCCAGACCAGTAGCCATTTTAGTGCCTGCGTAAGCCCCTGCAAGCACACTCCAACCATTTTTAAGACCTGCGTCAATACCGAACAGCCTTTCAACAATGTTCGGTCCGTCAATCACAGCGACCGAAAAGGCAATCAAAGCAACCAGATAAGCTAAACCGTCCAACTGATCGGCGAGGTAAACTGTTCCAATCATATAAATCTTCATAGACAAGAAAATCAAAATAATTACTAGAAAAGTATTCAAGATTGATTGAAGTACCTTTTTGGTTTTCTGCCCGTCATGAATGTCAGCTGGCGCAACAAGTATGGCCAGAACATAATTAAACGTCATTTCGAATGATAAACGAGCTAACTTGTAGGCAATCGAAAACAGAGTGAATCCCATTACAACAAGCGTTACAATCAAAGTAAACCAATTAACGTTATAGCGATAATAATATTCGTTGTTCCACTCTAACCCCGATTGGTCGAATTTAGAGATTTTATCAGCCCCACCTTCGCCCAGTACAAGAAAATGCTTTGAACTTTCATCACTTTCCGATGAAAGTTTAATATCAACTTCACTCATAACATCTTTGGTGAATCTCTGCTTAATACTTATGTTTTTTGCCTTGCTTGGTGGAAAATCGTTAGGTGAATCCAATTCTGTTGTACTCCAACCGTTTTTATCGAACATAACTAAATCAGTGACATTTCGCTGTATAATCGTATCTGACAAAGAAGCATTATCATCCGTTTGATATAGATGGTCAGTTTTTACCACCTTAATCGCTTCGTCTGTAAATTCATTTGCTTTTTCCATACCTGTACCGAGCAAAGCAACCACTGCCAAAGCGATAAATAGGTTAATTGCTATACCTTCTCTGTCAAATTTTCTTTTGGAAAATCAATAAATAGCCTACAAACAGCAAGTTGAGTGCTAAAAGAATATATAAAAAAGGGCGTATCGTATCAACGAACGCCACAATTTCGGGGTTTTGGAAAAACTGTTTAATTAACAACACTTCATCCGTTACTTTTTCAAGACCATCAACAAAAAACGCAATCCCTTTAACCATAATCCACGCTAACCATCTGAAAGGATCTGAAAAGATACTCGCTACATTGAGATAATCAGCAAATTCGTTTATTTTCTTTGCGATTTCATCTTTACTCATTAACAACATTCCTCCTTTTTTACTAAACCTTGCTATAATAAAATTAATATTTTTTTAGAAGTCCTTTACACATATTGCCCGCCAACGTGTCTTATTTTGACTACCTTTTGACTACCTTTGGGTGAAATCGGGTTAAATTCAATGAAATCGTTTTTCCCGCAAATGTGATAATATCAAGCTCTCTCTAAAAGGGTGACAGTGCCTGAAACTGCGTCTATTAAAGAACGTAAGAAATACGGTCTTAAAGGCGCTCGTCGCGCGCCACAGTTCTCAAAACGTTAATCTTATATTACGTATCAACCCTTTCTCACTTCGGTGGGAGAGGGTTTTTGTATAAAGAATCTTATTCCATTTCTGCTATGTTATAATGAAAAGTAATAAAACGCTTGAGTAATTCTATAAATATAGCGTCATAATGAAAAATAGTGAGAGAGGTGAATTATTTGTTAAGTAATATTCTTAAAAAAAAGGAGCAGTTAGATGCTGCTCGTCCTTTACCAACACACACATTACGGACGCTAAAAGAAAAGTTATTTTTAGAGTGGACATACAACTCTAACGCAATTGAAGGGAATACGTTAACGTTAAATGAAACAAAAGTTGTTTTAGAAGGGATAACGGTTGGTGGAAAAACATTAAGAGAACATTTAGAAGTAATTAACCATAGAGATGCGATTCGTTATATAGAAGAAATTATTAGAAATCAGGAACCTCTTTCAGAATGGCAAATAAAAAACCTTCATCGCCTTGTGTTAAAAGGAATTGACGATGCATATGCAGGTGTATACAGAGCAGAGCAAGTGTTTATTTCGGGAGCGGAGCATGTCCCCCCTGCTGCCTTTTTGATTCATGAAAAGATGGAAAAGATGATGAAATGGTATGAAAATGAAGGGGCCCTTCATCATGCTATTAAACGTGGCGCAATGTTACATGCCATATTTGTAGGTATTCATCCGTTTATTGACGGAAACGGAAGAACTGCGAGGCTCTTACTAAACTTAGAGTTAATGAAAGACGGGTATCCACCGGTTGTTATCAAAGTGGAAAATCGATTAGCTTATTATGAAGCTTTGGATAAAGCGCATACGACAAAAGATTATCATGATTTTATTTCATTAGTTGAAGCAGAACTCGAAGATTCACTTGATCTCTATTTACAAGCGATAAAATAAGGATGAAATTTACAAGAGTGTAAATCATATATTTCTTTAACAGGAGAGTTCACTATCGCTAACATCATTAGCGCGTTCTGCTTACTGTGAAAAAGTATTGCTAAATGAAATTAATTTAGGAGTAGAACAATATGTCATACTCGGAGCTGGATTAGATACTTTTGGCTTCCGATATCCAGAGTTGAACAACAGCTTGAAGATTTTTGAAATTGATCATCCAGCTACGCAAGAATTTAAAAAGAAGAAGTTAAAGGATGTTAAACTTAATATGCCAAAAAATCTTCATTTTGTTTCTATGGATTTTACTAATAAGTTTTCTAAGCAAGATTTAATAGATAAAGGATTTGACAACAAACCGACTTTCTTTAGCCTATTGGGCGTTTCATATTACTTAACAAAAGAGGAAAACGCGAGATTGATTAGTCATTTATTTACTGACATCCCACGGGTAGTTCTCTTGTTTTTGATTATGCAGACGAAAAACTATTTGAAGAAAAAGGGATGTCTAATAGAGTTGAAAATATGGTAAAAATGGCTTCAGCAAGTGGGGAATCAATGAAGTTCAAGTTTCACTTATAATGAAATAGAGAGTATGTTAGAAAAATCAGGTTTGCTAATTTATGAACATTTATCACCAAATTCGATAAATGAACTTTATTTTAGAAATAGGACAGATTATTTATCTGCCTTTGAGACAATTCATTTTATACACGCTGTAAAGAAATAATTTCAATAAAAGAAGAGGGATGCTAAAACATTTTTATTGCACCCCTAATTAATATATTATTGTGGATAATATAAAACCAATAGACTTGTAAGACCTTGTAATATCAAAAACGCCTGTTTGGATTTTTCCAAATGGGCGTTTTTTATAAATTAATATGCATGTGTATGTTTTAATAATTTGCATTTAGATCATTCATTTCGTTAATAAGCATATTGAATTTGAGTCGGACACTCCTGGAAATAATAAATGTTCAAATTAAGAATCCAATTACCTCAAGTCTTAGTCAGCTCCCGTAACTTCAAATGTTTTTTCTCTACGGAGTTACAAGGACATAAAGCGAACCGCGAGACTTTTTAATTTTATGAATAAGTGGGACAAATGCACTAACCCCGCGTCCCACCTCTACTCTAGTTGCTCATGTTTATCATTATCGGTCACATCCAGTATATCGAGCAAGAATACGAACACTGGAATTCCGATAATTAACCCCCAGACACCAAAGAAATGCTGGGAAAAGATCAAGACGATAAATGTATAAAATACAGGTAAATCTGTTTTAGAAGACATCAACTTCGGATTAAGAATATACGCTTCAATTGCATGGATAACCATAATTGCGGTGAGCAAGTAAATAACGGTTAAAAAGCCCCCGATTGTATAGGCGATAAGAGATAGCGGGATAAGTGAAATGATTACACCTGCAACAGGGATAAGCCCTAAGAAAAAGACCATAATCGCTAATCCAAAGATCTGTGGGAACCCAAGAATGATTA
>NZ_JBPPZG010000241.1:0-5304 GCF_051918545.1 Pseudogracilibacillus amylolyticus (SeqCode)
AAGCCGATTGGACAGCATCAACTAGTTCAGCAAATGATCGCCAATATGGAGGCTGGCCTACAAATGAGTCGATTACTCGTCTACCGTGCTGGAGAATTAAAAAATGCCGGAAAACGAAACACCCGGGAAACGTCTCTGGCAAAATGGCAAGCATGTGATTTTGCAAATAAAGCAGCGGATGATACAGTCCAAATTCATGGAGCGTACGGCTTTTCAGACGAATATCCAGTCGAACGTTATTTACGTAACTCAAAAGCACCAGTAATATATGAAGGAACAAGAGAAATTCATACGATAATGCAAGCGGAATACGTTCTTGGATACCGAAAAGATAAACCTTTAAACAAAATGCTTCCAGCTTGGGAGCAAGATTTATAATATATTCTGAAATGAACGCACAGTGAACCTTCTATCTGTGCGTTTTCTTTTGATATAAGTTATCTCTTATCCCCTTGCATAAGATATGAAATAAAGAAACTGTGATTCGTTAACTGTTTTGGAAGACTCAGGATCAAAATGGGCTTGAATCGTTACCGTTTTGTTGGATCAAGATAATAAATATAATTAATAGAAATTTAATTGCGCTTAGCCTTAAAAAGCTTCTAGTAAAAGTTATGTAAAATTATTATTTTTCTCATATTGTTTAAACAAATCTTTCAACGCAGATTCAAGGGCGCTACCTGCTTTCCCAAGATAATGCTCACGTATTTTTTTTACTGGTTCTACTATACCATCCTGCAAACTATATCCCCTTAACAACTGCTCCACAAATTTTTGAGCGTGAATAGTCGCTAACGTACAGCTTGTCGACACGATTACACCGTATTTTTTATCAATCTCCGCTGTAATTGTTAATGTATCATAAATACTTTTTGCTGCCATACCTGATGGAAGTCTAGCATGTCCTGCTATAAAAATCGTATTCACCTTTCATTCCCCCTTAAATCCAAGCTGTTTTGAGATACACTTAGCGGTCTCGCTTCCTAATTCTTTCATTCGCGCTAATTTTTCTCCGTTAAAACGACTGGAAAGTCCACTAATTGCTAGAGCTGCAATTACTTTGTTTTCAAAATTAAAAATTGGAAAAGATATTCCTGTAGTATCTCCATCTTGCTCATCAATACTTAAAGAAAATTGCTGTTTACGAATTTCTTTTAGTTCTTTTATTAATTCATCCTTATCAATTTTTCGGTTTGTTAAAGTATACAAGACAGGGGCTTGTAAAACAGCTTGCTGTTCTTTGTCAGTCATATATGCGAGTAACATTTTCGGTCCCGATCCTACATAAAGCGGAGTGCTTCTACCTACTTTCGTATGTAAACTGAGTGCTCTTCTACTGTTTACTTTTTCGATATATGTTGCTTCTTGTTGATAAGCAATTACTAAATGAATCACTTCATTAACTTCTTTAGCTAGCCTTTCCATAAAAGGGACTGCTATCTCCCTTAGTTCAAGTCGCTCCGAAACTAGATTTCCTAATTCTAATAATTTCAATCCTAAACCATAACGACTGTCATGAGTGCTTACTTTCACCTTATACAACATTCCACAGTTTTCCAATGTCGAAAGAAGGCGATATGCTGTCGGCTTAGGAATCCCCGACATGTCTGCAATTTCCTGTAATGATAATTCTTTTTCCTCTACGAATAAATCAAGTATACCTAAAGCTTTTATCACACTTTGATTCATATTTATACCTTCTTTCAACAAAAATTATTAGAAAACTCGGCTTATCGCCAAGCCTTGGCGATAAGCCTTAGTTGCACTTACACGCACAGTACGTGCTAGTACTGGCGCCCGAGACAAATCTTTACGGTGGAACGAACGATAGAGTAAATGCTCTTCAATGGGACGAGTAAACGCAGTCCCAGTCCTAGGACGCCCGAGCTTTTAGCCAGTAAGCGAGTCAAGAAAGTTTTATAATTTCCTACCTGCTGAAAAAGTCCCTCCACATAATATGCAGAGGGGGAAATTTTATATATTCGCTATTTCAGATGACTCTTTCGTTTCCATCTCAGAAATATGGACATCACGTTTTTTTAATTCAGCAATATACAAGTCTCCAGGTACAATTTTTTCAGGTGGAATAACCCCTTTTTGATTAATCGTACCTTCTCCAATCATTTGGGCAACAATTGAAATCGTATTCGCTGTCGCTCTGGCCATTGCGGTAACATTGTTCACCCGGTCTTTATATGTTGTCATCTCATACGTATATGTTGTTTTTTCACCATCTTTAAGTCCAGAAACAATTACTCTTAAGAGTACTGCGTCATCTTTATTGCCTAACTCTACGATTGGATCGAGTACTTTTAATAAAACATCACGTGGACTCACCTTTTCTCCATTAACTTCAACTTGATAACCTTTACGAGTTAAATTTAAATCAACAAGTAACTGAAATTTTTCTGCATGGCCTGGATAGCGAATGGTCTTGTATTCTAATGTTTCAAGCTGCGGGAAAGAATGGGACAAGGTAGAAGTTCCACCCGATGTGTGAAATGCTTCCAACGGTCCAAATTTTTCAAAGTAAATTCGCTCTACCTCGGATAAAGAAGGTATTTCTTGTTTTATTCCATTCCGAATAATTAGCGATGGATCTGTATAATGATCAAAAACTCCTTCCATCGAGAATACGTGATTGTATTCCAAAGGTCGTTCAGGGTTTAGCGGTATTCCACCGACGTATAATTTAATAGATTGAACATCATCTAGTTTACTCGCCCCATATCCTGCTAAAATATTGATCATGCCAGGAGCAACCCCTAAATCAGGTATGATCGTAACTCCACTCATCTTTGCCGCATCATCTAACTCTAGCACTTTATCAGTAATATGGCCGATATGACCTCCCAAATCTACAGAACTAACCCCGATTTTTATTGCCGTTTTCGCTACAATTTCATTAAACGAATAAAATAAAGCATTAATAATTACATCAAAGTTTTCCATAAATTTTGCTAATTCATTTTCATCTGCTGCATTTACTTGGTAGGCTGAAAGTTTTGGAGAATGAAGCATGTTACACACATGCTCTGCTCGTGATAGATCAATGTCTGCTAAACCAACTTTCGAAACTTTCTCACTGCTTACCAAATCTCTAGCCGCCTCTTTTCCCATCAAACCGGAACCTAATACACCTACTTTCATCAGCTCAGCTCCTCATTTAAACTTACTATTAATATATAAAGGCTACAATCATTATGTTATTCTTTCCAATTAATCAACATCAATTTGGGCACGTTGCAATTTCCCACTATAATCAACATAAACTGCTTTCCATTCTGTAAATACATCAAGTGCTTGCACTCCTGAATCACGATGGCCATTTCCTGTTCCTTTCGTTCCACCAAATGGTAAATGGATCTCGGCACCCGTCGTTCCGGCATTTACATAGACAATTCCCGTATCTAAGTCACGTTGCGCTTTAAATACACGGTTCACATCACTAGTAAATATTGAGCTGGATAAACCATAAGTTACATTATTGTTAACCTCAATTGCTTCCTCAAAAGAGCTTACCGGGATAAGCGAGACAACCGGGCCAAAAATTTCTTCCTGGGCAATCCGCATATCTGCCGTAACATCAGTGAACAATGTTGGAGCAAAATAGTTCCCTTTAGCTAAGTCTCCTTCTGTTAATGGATATCCTCCTGCTAATAATTTTGCTCCTTCTTGTTTGCCGATTTCCATATACTTTTTAATTTTTTCCATTCCAGCGTCGTTAATAATCGGACCGACTTTTACATCTTCATCCAATCCATTACCAATTGTAAGCTTTTCCATTTCTGTTAGTAATCTTTGTTCTAATTGTTCTTTTACATCTTCATGAACAATGACGCGACTACAAGCTGTACATCTTTGCCCACTCGTTCCAAATGCGCTCCAAATAATTCCTTCAACTGCTAGACTAATATCCGCATCATCCATTACAATAACAGCATTTTTACCACCTAGTTCTAGTGACACCTTTTTCAGCTGTCTTCCACATTCGGCAGCAATATGGCTTCCCGTTTCATTTGAACCTGTAAAAGAAATAACCCGAATATCATCATGATGAACCATTGCATCCCCAACCGTACTACCTGAACCATAAACTACATTGATTACACCTTTTGGCAGTCCTGCCTCTTCATAAATTTTAGCTAGTTCATAGGCCATTATTGGTGTTTCTGTTGCCGGTTTCCAGATCACTGCATTTCCCGCCACGATCGCAGGGAACGATTTCCATGTGGCAATTGCAATTGGGAAATTCCATGGCGTTATGATCCCAACTACTCCAATTGGCGCTCTCATGCTCATTGCAAATTTATCTTTTAATTCAGCATTTGTCGTTTGACCGAATAGTCTTCTTCCTTCACCGGCCATATAAAATGCCATATCGATTCCTTCTTGCACTTCTCCACGTGCTTCTTCCAGTACTTTTCCGTTTTCAAGTGTTAATAATTTTGCTAAATGTTCTTTACGTTCTTTCATAATTCTGCCAACTTCATACAGGACTTCTGCACGTTGTGGTGCAGGTGTAAGTGCCCATTCTTTTTGGGCAACTTTTGCCGCTTGAACTGCTTCATTAACGTCGTTTCCACCAGACAATGGCACTTGTACAACTTGTTCACCTGTTGCCGGATTGATCACCGAAGTGAACTCTTTTCCCTCTACCCATTCCCCATTAATATAGTTTGCTAGTTTTTCTACTTCCAATAATGCTTTTGCCATGCCAAAGACCTCCTAAAAGTTATTGAAAATTAATTCTAAAGTAATTCTATTGATCACTTACACCGTAGTTGAAGGAAACTGTTGAATAGTGAAAATTTGTTAAGGTAGTTGGTATACCGTTGATTTCCGCCTCCGGGCAGTACGCTTTCCGCGGGCACGGCTTCAGCCTCCGAAGCAGAAACCCACTGCTGCTAAGTCTTCCGACGTACAGGATGTACTAGTGCAGACGTTGCCACAGGACGTGGCGTTCTTAGTCTGCGTTCCCTTTGTGCTTTTCCCGCAGGAGTCGACTGCCCTCCAGCTCCAATCAACCATTGTGATAGTAGTATCAAACTGTGTAGAGCTGTTTACCAAGCACACCCAGCGAAGGAAATACACGGAGACTCCTGTGGGAGGAAAGGCCTCGGTGAGACTACGCTGGAGCGAAGCGACGAGTAGGCTCATCAGCCGCCCACGGAAAGCGCAGTGTATTTCCGTAGCGGTATTTTATATCACAACTTTGTTTAGATATTTATAGAGCAAATTAACCTAAGTTACTGCACAGTTTATAGATTTTGTGTAAAACATTATTATTCAGAATTAAGCCTG
>NZ_JBPPZG010000242.1:0-5287 GCF_051918545.1 Pseudogracilibacillus amylolyticus (SeqCode)
ATTTAGTCGAAGTTCCCCTAATGCAGTGTCATTTTCACCGGACTTTTTGAACATCCTCTATTAATGATTGCTTTACTTCTTTTTTTGCCTGCTCGTAAATTCGGGACAAATATTTATCTAAAATCCCTGTTTTATTAACCATCTCGATAATATATCTTCTCTTAACTTCAGATCATCATTTTCCAGTTTATACTTTCCAAGCCGTTTTTCACCAACAAGATTCCCGTCTAACATGTAAAGAATGCGTTCAGTTCTTGCAGCTACTTTGACATCATGTGTTACTAAAAGAATCGTTGTTCCTGACTCATTAATTTCCCGTAAGATTTCCATCACTTCAAACGCAGATTTGGAGTTTAATGCACCAGTAGGTTCATCGCCAAAAATAATGTCAGGGTTATTCATTAGCGCCCTAGAAATTGCCACCCTTTGTAGCTGTCCTCCTGATGCTTGGGTAATATCATGATCTCTGAGTTCCGTAATCCCTAGCTTTTTCATTAAATCCATTGCTCTTTTGTTTAGATTCTGCTCCTTAGCTTTCTTCGCCAAATATGCAGCGAGGATTATATTTTCATAAATAGATAAGTTTTTTAATAAATGATGTTGCTGAAAAATAAATCCCATATGATGTAATCGTAGTTTAGCAAGCTCTTTTTCCGTAAGATCAGCTATTTCTTGACCTTTAAACAATACACTTCCTGCTGTCATTTGATCCATCCCACTAATATTGTAAAGAAGCGTTGATTTACCGGAACCCGATGGACCCATGACAGCAACGAACTCTCCCGTTTTAATAGACAGATCCACATTTTTAAGTACATGGACTTGATTTTCTTTTCCTTCATTATATGTTTTAGTCAATTTTTCAGATTGCAAAATGATCCCCATAAAACCCCTCCTTTTTAGCCACTCTTTCCAATGATCGATAACTTCTTTACAGCGGTAATGCTGAGCATTGTAGTGATCCCGACACCAGTAATTAATACGAGCGGGATAAACATATAAGCTACAACCGGATTAATCATAAACTGAATGTTAGAAGCCCCCATAAAAGCTAAAATAGTACTAACAATATTTTCACCGATTGTATTTGAAATAATTGTTCCGATAAAAATTCCTACACCTAAAACAAATATCATTCGAATTACGTATTGCATTTTAAGGTTTCTATATGAAAATCCGATACTTTTCATAATGGAAAGCTGACTGGCGTCTTTTGCTACCAACATTTTAAGATATAAGGTTGTAATTAATATGGTGACAAAGATAGCAATTATTGCGATTAACATGGTAAAAGTCTTTAACTGCCTGGTTGTATTTCCAAATGTTTGAGTCAAATAACTATTGATGTCTGTTACCTTTGCAGCAGGAAACAGTTTTGTATATTCAGCCATTTTCTCATTTATATTCACTTGGGGTTTTACATCTAAACTCACTTCGTACCATAGTGCAGTTTCATAGTTAAAAGGGATAGATACTTTGGCTGTACGCCCACCATTCGTTACATCCTGGTATACGCCACTAACAACCATCTTCTGCTCTTTTCCATTTACTACGAGCTGAAGTTTATCGCCAACGTTTTTTTCAAGTTCTTTACTATTTAAATAAGATAGTGCAATTTCTGCCTCATTTTTTGGAGCGTGACCGTTTATATACTCCAATGGAAAAATTGAAAAGTCCCCCGTTTGAACAGTAATGTTTTCTTCGATTCCTTCATTATTTAGTACTTTAAATTGACTGGTAACTAGTGGAGCAAACCGTTCGATCTCTGAATCATTTTCAATCGTCTGAATCATTTGGTTGAAATCTTCTACAATTTGAGCCGATTGATGCAGATCCATTCGCATATCACTTTTTTCCACGCCCATATACTTAATGAAGTTAGGAGACTCTATCGTATTTAAAAAATTAATTGGAACAATGAGAATAAACGTACAAATGCTAAACACAACTAAAAGTAAGCTGTAACTTTTGCCTTGAGCAAATACATCCCTTATAGCAAGAAAAAAATCTACATTTAGATATTTATTCATCGGTAAAATCTTTCGAGTGTTCGTCTCTCCAACTGTTCCTGAACGTATTGCTGATACCGCTGAAATACGATTAAATTTTCGAAGTGTTAACATACACAACGAAACAATTAGAAGGAAAATGAAACATATGGCAAGAATCGGTGTGGAATGATGAAAAAAGTTTTTAGGAGCAGTGCCGATAAAAACCATTATATTTTTGGTAAATAGCCGATTTAAAAATAAAAATGCTATATATCCAATTACAGAAGCTAAACCGGCAAGTACGATATACTTTAATAAGTACATTTTTTTAATGTCATAGGAAGGTATCCCGATTGCTTTCATTACGCCGATTTCGCGGTAATCCTCTTCCATCGCACTTAACATCGTATAACGGACACAAAGAATTGCAATGATACAAAGTAAAATACTTACTAAAATAATGACTGCAGCGACCATCCCGTCCGTTAACCCATGCAATATTTTAAACATGTGGTAGTCGATCGCTGGTCCTTTTGACGGCAAATTCGCTTGATCATATTGATTCCTGAATTCATTTAATTGACCTAGATCAGTGAGTAAAAATTCTATCGAATATTCTATTTCACCAAGGTGCCCTTTTAGTCTATTTAAATCTGTTTCATGGACAACGAACCGTTTCGAATGGATAATCGATGGATTCATTTGCACATCGCGAACAAAATCTACAACGGTTAACTCTAAATTAAAACGTTCATTTGTAATATTTATTTCATCACCAATGTGTACATTGTTTTGTTGCATAAAATAAAGCGGAACAGCGATTTCTCCTTGTGAAACTTCAATCATTTGACTGTCCAAATTTAATAAATGATCAAATAATTCATTTTGCGTTGTAAAGTAATGATCCATCACATTTCTCTCTGTTCCCTCATCTCCACTCGCAAAATGGATATTTGCCCCGTCAATTTGTAACATCTTCAGCACTTGTACTTCTTTAACTAAGTTGTTGGTTGATGCAAATGCTTCAATTTCTGCCTCGTCTAATTCCCCCGCATGCATTTGTACATAGTGAGGAGCATTTGATTTTAAAAATAGAGCGTTTAAAGCGTTTGTCAGCTCGGAAATAATATTCGTTCCTGAAGCAACAAGAAATGTCGATAACACCATAAAGATAAACAAGGATAACGTAATCATTTTATTTTTTAATAAATCTTTTTTTACAATTTTGGCCAGCATTTATCTTCTCTACCTTTCAATAAAAGTTATATTAGCTAGCAAATTTATTGCTGAAATATATCTTTATTACCGTAAGAGCGATTTACTCTTGAAAAATTAACTTTAGAAAAGACGATCGTTGATAGAATGATAAATAATAAGCCAAATAATGCAACAATGAGTACACTCATCTGGGGTGTAATAACATAATTACTTATTTTAAATGCTAACTCTTGAGCAACTAATTCATCTGCGGATACGGATAATTTTTCTAAACTTAATGCTCTGAAAAAAGCAGTCGCATATGTCATTGGGTTAAATAAAGAAAGAAACTGTAATCCATTAGGGAGTAAGCTCAGTGGCACATACACACCGCATAAAAAAGTTATTGGCGTAGTTACAGCTACAGAAATGATCTGAAACGTTTGCGCATTTTTTACAGATGCAGCTAAAAATAACCCAAAGGAAGAAAATACAATCCCAATAAGAATCATGGAGGCAATAATCGCAAGTGGTGTAATTAGACTTGTATATTTCATTCCAAGAAAATATCCTATTATCAATATTAAAATCCCTTGGAATGTAGCTATTATTGTGGAAGATAATATCTGACCTATAGCAATCTCTACTCTTTTAACAGGACTTACTAACACTTCCTTCATATATCCGGAAGAAATATCTTCAATTGTTGATGTAGCAATATTTAATGACGTCTGAAAAACTACGATGATAACAATCCCGGCTAGAACATAATTCATCGAATCGTTAATCGATACACTTTTAAAAATAGTACTGATCAAATAAAGATAGAAATAAGGCATAATGAGCAGCAAGATTAATTGAAGTCGATTTCTCATAAACAATCTTATATTTCTATATATTAGAGCTGTTATCGTTCTCATTGCTTGCCCTCCTTATGTCCCGTCCGGTAATTTTTAAAAACACATCATTTAACGTTCCTTTTTTCACTTCTAGACTCATAATTGATTCTTTATGCTCCCCAACCATTTCTAAAAAAGAAGCTAATTTATTTACTTCAACAGCGTATACTTTAGCCCATTTTTTATAGCCCATTTGATATTTCTCCAATAATTTTTCCAATCCGTGTTCATTACTGCTTATAATTTCAGCAATATCTTTTGAATACTGTTTTTTTAGTTCACTCGGCTTATCAAAAGCAATTATTTTACCGTGATCAATTACCGCAACATTATCACAAATTTCAGCTTCTTCCATATAGTGGGTCGTTAAAAATATCGTAATATTTCTTTCCTTTTGCAGTTTAAGAATGTATTCCCAAATGTTTGCCCTAGTTTGTGGATCAAGGCCTGTAGTAGGTTCATCTAAAAATAATACTTTCGGAATGTGCAGAAGACTTCTAGCAATTTCAACCCGTCTTTTCATCCCGCCTGACAAACTGCTCACCATCGCTTTTTTCCATTCCGATAAATTCACTATATTTAAGACAAAATCAATACGCTCATTGACAATAGATTTAGGTACATGATAAAAAACACAATGCATGTTTAAATTTTCTTCTACCGTCATTTTTCTATCCAGTGTTGAATCTTGAAAAACAACTCCAATTGCATTTCTTACCGCATTTTTTTCGGTTGCAATATCTTTTCCATCGATTAATAACGTGCCGGAAGTCTTATCCGTTATTGTGCATAACGTACTAATCGTAGTACTTTTCCCAGCACCGTTCGGCCCCAAAAACGCAAAGATACTACCTGTTTCAACAGTAAATGAAACTCGATCTACCGCAGTAAAACTTCCATATTTTTTCACAAAATCTTCCACAACAATAATAGGCATAGTCATATTTCCCTTTTCTCCTCACTGTCCAAGTTTCTTTAGTAAATAGCTAAAACTTCCTTTTTCCGCCCCTAATGTCGTTTCCAAAATGTAGGTAAATGCAATTGCTTTTTGCATCAATTCAGCCGGCTCCCACTGAAAAATACCTTCATCAAATAAAAAACTGGAAGACACTAACAAAACTTCAACTGTTTCTTTTGGATAAGGTGTTTTAAATGTACCTTCGCGAATTCCTTGTTCAATAACCTTTGTCAATATAGGAG
>NZ_JBPPZG010000243.1:0-5274 GCF_051918545.1 Pseudogracilibacillus amylolyticus (SeqCode)
AAAAGAATAGTAATGGAAGACCACAGATTTCAGAAGCTAAATATCTGGAAATTAGCGAAGTGCTAGAGGAATCATACAACTATGAGCAAGAAATTACACTTACTGTATATCGAAACAAGCAACGCGAAAAATACACAGGAATTGTAAGAGGGATGAATACAAACACAAGGAAAATAGCATTTGATGCTGTAGGGGAACTAGATCAGCTTAAAATAGATGCTGGCATTATTGTGGATGCGGAGTATAGGGGATAGATTAGAAAAGACCGCCAATTGTGGCGGTCTAATTTATATTCGTCAGTTGTTTTATAAGCCTACCCACATTAAAATTTTTAGCCCCAATTTAGCCCCAAAAGTAGCCCCAAATCGATTCATTAACCTGCATTATCTTGCGTTCTTTGTTTTCTCGTAATATCCTAGTAGTGTTATTATGGCAAGGTTTCAATAGTTTCTTTACGTTGTTTGCAAAATCATTTGTTTTCTTACCCATAATTATATATGGGGAAGAATACAATTGATACCACAAGGGTTGGGGCTAACCTAAGTTAGTTAGCCCCAGTATTAGCCCCAGATATGATATCCGAGAAAACACTAACAGCTTTGTCTTCTATCTCTTTAAATGAATGAGAGTATAATGAATTAACCACTTTCACAGTATTACCTAAACGTTCCGCGACTGTCCTAGCTGGAATGCCGTTATTGATTAAAGTCGTGGCATGAGTGTGTCTTAACCCATGAGGTGTGATCTTGTTAAGTTTAATATCTTTTTCTCCACAAGCCTTGTAAATGTTTTTGATGGCATTATGTAATACCATGTAGCTACAAGGTTTAGCGTCATTCTTCGAGATGAAAACAAAATCATTTTCTTTGTCTAGTTTTTCACCATTAGTAAACTTTCTTTCTAAACACCACTTTTGATATAATTTAAGTTGCTTGATAACTAAATCATCGATACCAATTGTTCGGTAACTATTTTTTGTCTTCGGGGATCTTAGCCCATAATTATCTCTGGTGGCTTCTACAGTTACCGTTTTTTGTTTAAAATCTATATTTTTCCACTTCAAACCTAGAGCTTCACCTTGACGTAAACCTGTGTAAGCTAGTAACACAATCATGGTGTGACTAGTTATGTTTTTTTGTTTCTTTGATAACCACAGAAAGGTATTTAGCTCTTTTGGCGTTAAGAAATTCGTTGATTGTTCATTATCCTCAACTTTCATCTTACCAAACTTGTTGCGTGTTAAAATATCATCTTCAACAGCTGCGTTTACGGCGGCCATAAATCTTGTGTGGTACTGATTGACTGTGCTGGGTTTAAATGTTTTAAGTAAATCATTAATAAATAATCTTTTATAGGTTGATCTGTCTAACGTTAAAAGTTTTAGCTCACCGATGCGCGGGTTGATTATGTCATCTATTGTGAGTCTTCTTTGCTTCTTGGTAGAAACTTCCCAATCAACGCTATAAGTCTCATACCATATATCGAGCCATTGAGATACTGTAATTTGGTCATTTTCTACTTTTGTATGATTACCATCTAATAGATCGGCTTTAACTTTTAATAATGCTCTATATGCAGCCTTTTCTGTTTCAAACGAACTCTTTTTCTTCTCCCTTCTCTTTCCTGAAGTATCTTTGTATTTGTGGCGATACATCCAGCGTTTTTCACCGCTTTTCAAAAAGTAGTAATAGACCTCTTCATCAATCTTTGATTTTTCTAATTTCAATATTATTCATCCCTTCATACGTGGGTAGGCGTATAATCGGGAATAAATTTAGACATCACCTCCTTAAAGTGAAACGTTTGTTCTTTTTAAGTGTAAAATTTTTTAATAAGAAGCTGTTCGGGAACACCGTATTCTTCAGTAGCTTCTTGAATGGTGACATTTTTCAATTCTTCCTGATTGTAGAACATCTCTATGGCAAATTCATGAGCCTCCGTTTCATATCTATCAGTCATGTAGTATGTATTGGCTTTCAAAAAAGCGGAATTTATCTCTGGGTGTAATGTAATATGACCGAGTTCATGCATAATGGTATAAAGTTGCTTTTTATAAGGTATATCTTCATTCACTTGAATTGTAAAAGTTCTATAGTAATTAGTGAAAAATCCATATGATCTACCTAAAGGTCTGTAAATAATCGGTATTCCCTTTATTTTAGCTATCTCAAATGGATCTGTTGTACCATACTTTTTAAATAACTGATTGACCCTCTTTTTTATTGTCACGGAATCATTCCCTTACCTGTATTTCTTAGGGGTGAATTTCTTCTTAGCTAATCTCTTGTGTAATCTTATAGCATCTCTCATCGCAGATACATACATTTCGTAGTCTTCTTTATCTGTTTCGCTGGGAGTTTTCCCATCAAATGCAGCAAAACCAAAATTACTTTCTGCATTATTAAGAATGCGTTGTAATTCTTCTTCTACTTCTTTTTCGTCTTTTTCTGTTAAATCATAGTATCTTCTCTTATCAGTACGACCAAGAAGATAATCGGTGGATACGTCAAAATAGTCGGCTACTTTTTTTAAACTAGATCCGTTTGGAGTTTTTTTCTTCCAAGAATAAAGTGAATTTCTTCCAAAACCGAGCTTTTCCTCTAATTCCACAACCGAAATTTTTTGTTCATCGCATAATTTTTTTACTATATCAAATGTCGTCATATCAACCATCCTAGATACTCACCTTACATAAAATAAACTTTTTTATAGAATTATGTTGACATCTATACTAAAGTTTAATATACTCTAGGTAAGCTATTTGATTAGCGAAAAAAGACAATAAAAAATACGACCTATCTAAAAACATTTTTACGCTGGGGAGCAGATAAAATGTGAAGTTACAGGCTTTTTAAAGTCTTATTTAGCTATGTCTGTATTCTATACTAAAGTTTAATTATTGTCAATGCTTTTAGCTAAAAAATTAGCTTTTGTTCTAATGTGCGCTGTGATACCGAGCCAATGACGGTATATCTTTTCGGATTAATAGCTTAAACAGCGGTAGCAACGCTAATAAAATGAGAAAGGAGAGCAGATAATGTCGGACGATTTGAGCATCAAAGTTAGAAATGAACTTTACAAGAGAAAAATGAAACATGGAGAGCTAGCAAAATTGCTAGGAATATCCGGACCATATCTTTCAGATATTTTAAGTGGAAAAAGAACAGGTCCAAAAGCACAAGAGCATGCTAAACGCATTTGCAAAATATTAGGGATTTGAGGTTGAAATAATGATTGAAATTATTAAAAGTACGGGAGAGTTTAAAGAGATCGTAACGATGGCGTGGGCATTTATTGTTATCGGCATTTGGATTAAAACAGATTACACACGCCATCGTTTCATCATAAGAGCTGTTTCGTTACTTGTTTTAATCCCAGTTTTTTTGCTATACCTGTGGATTCTTTCTTAGTGAGTAAATAGAACTTATCAAAAACTTCATCGATGAGTTGAAAATATTTTTCGTTTTCTGGATATTTACCAGTCGAGAATTCAACTAAACGTAGTTGGTAAAAGTAAATGTCTTTAAATAGTTCAGCTGATTCAACATCAAGGTACTGAAGGTTATTAGAAATCAGGTTAAGTATTTCAAAATTATCGACAGGGACAATTTGGCTATATGAACGTACCGGATATCTAGACCGAAGCAAAGCGGTGAAAAACGGAATGTAAAAATTGTAGTAACGATCTTTCAATATTTCTTTTTTAAAGTCAGAAGTTTTAGACCAACGACCAAGTGCGAATGAAATGAATATGGAAATTAAACTAACGAAAACATTTAAATTACTTTTTATGAAGTCAACCAATTTAGAACACCTCTTTTCATTTATTATATCAAAAAATAAACAAAGTAGGAGGGATCTTAATGAATCAATTAATTCCGACCCAAGAGAGCAGTGAAGGAAATATTATAGTTACTGGACGAGATCTTCATGAGTTTTTAGAGATTGATACAAATTATACAACTTGGTTCAAGAGGATGTCTGAATACGGTTTTGTAGAAGGCACGGACTTTATTCCAATTTTGGAAGAAAGCTCTGGTGGTAGACCGAAACAAGATCACCACATTAAAATTCCGATGGCAAAAGAAATATCCATGTTGCAAAGGAACGAAAAAGGAAAACAAGCGAGATTATATTTTCTTGAATTAGAAGAGAAGTGGAATAGTCCAGAAATGGTTATAAAACGAGCCCATGATTTCCTTCAACAAAAAGTTGAAAAGTTAGAAACGGAAAATCTTGTCTTGATTCAACAAAATAATGAATTACAACCTAAGGCCTCTTATTACGATATGGTTCTACAAAACAAATCGCTATTGTCCGTTTCAAAAATAGCTAAAGATTATGGAATGAGTGCAATTAAACTAAACAGAATTCTCCATGAACTAGGGGTTCAATTCAAGCAAGGTGATATATGGCTACTATATGCGAAATATCAAGACAAGGGATATACGCAAACCCATACACATGTTATTGATGCTGATAAATCAAGGGTTATGACAAAGTGGACTCAAAAAGGAAGATTATTTATTTATGATCTTCTAAAACGAGAAGGAATACTCCCGCTAATTGAAAGGGATGAAGTCTCTTGATTCCCGCGAATATACAAGTTCAAATCGATGAAAAAGCTGTTCGGGAATACATTGAAAAGCAAATTCAGAGTCAAGTGCACCACCAACAGTTATTGGCTGACATAAATATGCTTTCGGAAATAACATGCATGTCCATCCGATATTTAGAGGATGAAATACTATGTGATCCGAGAGTGAAGTTATACGAACGCAGAAGAAACCGTAAACGTTGGTGGCTGTATAAGCCAACCATTGAAGCTATAGCAAGCATTGTTGATGAATGGTAATAAAATAAAACGCGTGGGTAGGCGTTAAGAATTTGGGAGAGGAGAAATCAAAATGACACACAAAGAACTTCAATCCTATCGTAATCGTTTTAAAGAAATCAAAAATAACGACGAACCGCTCAGAACCAAACGGCTCGTTAGTCTAATGAATGATCTAGAACAATCGTATAACATTCCCTTGTTTGCCATGGCAGTTTACGAAAAAAACAATCCAGAAGTTATGGAACTATATCGTGAAGTTTCTAATGCAAGGAAATTTTAGGAGGTGTGAGTAAAAAATGATTAGCAACGAACTACTCGATTATGTAGCAGACGGTGATCTGCACGCCAAATTATCAACTGTTGAATACTCCACAGATTTACGCGAAATCGTCACAGTTGGGCAAATGATTAAATATGCGGAAAGGGAGTGGGAGTGA
>NZ_JBPPZG010000244.1:0-5273 GCF_051918545.1 Pseudogracilibacillus amylolyticus (SeqCode)
AAGAACTATCGGTAATGATAACAGCTCTTGTACGTCTACCATATGTAGCATCTATTAAATTGTTATTTTCACGTGCTACTTGAACAATACGTTTTATTGGTGCTGATTCCGGCGATACGATCGAAATTATTCGATTCGCTGCAACGACATTCCCAAACCCGATATTAATCAAATGTAATCCCAAAGGTTTGACCTCCAATTCGGTCTTTATTTTTACAATATGTATTTTTAACTATAATATTAGAAAACTTGCTTATCACCAAAGAAAACATGCCCCTTCAAAGGGGTATGCCGACGTTAGGCGCAAAGCCTGTTCTTAGTCGGCCTTCCTCAGATTGTCGAAAAACAGAGGTGATGTTGCACTTAAGCTCTAGAGTGCAAGCCTTGGCGAAAGCATGCAGTAGGAAAGTTTTATACTTTCTTATCTGCAAATATAAAACGTTGATGAAAATCTTTATTCAATATTTTGAACTTGTTCTCTTATTTTATCGATTTCACTTTTCATGATTATGATCCATTCACTTATTTTAACATCTACAGACTTTGATCCAATTGTATTGGTCTCACGATGCATTTCCTGTGTAATAAAATCTAATTTTCGACCGATTGGACTATCATGGCTAATAACATTCCGAAAATGATGAAAGTGACTACGTAATCGTGTTATTTCCTCTGCAATATCGCCTTTTTCCGCTAATAATGCAATTTCTTGCAAAAGATAGACTTTATCTACATCCATTTCCTTACCAATATGTTGTTCAATCCGCGTTTTAATACGATTACGATAATGAATGTAAACTTCTTCTTTTCGTTCTTCTACTGATTTTAACATATTTTCCATCGTTTTTATTCTGTTTTGTATATCTTCACGTAAAAAAGCTCCTTCAGTTTCTCGATTTGCTAATACCTTTTTACAGGCTCTTTCAATACTTTGGAGTAATAATGTTTTAAGTTGATCTGATTCTACCTTTACTTCTTGAACAGTGATAAGACCTTCGATAGCGGTTAAAGCGGAGAATGGAATGGCTTCTTTCATATCATATTTATTTTTAGCTTGTCTTAAAAGATCAATATATTGATCCATTAACTCCCAGTCAACATGTAAGTTTTTTTCGATTAAAAAGTCGCCAGCAATCGATATGTAGATTTCAATTCTCCCTCGGTGAAAATAAGTTTGAATAATCTGTTTTATATCCATTTCTATGTTGTGTAATGTTCGGGGGATTTTAGATATAACGTCCAAATAGCGGCTGTTTACACTTCTTATTTCTACCATTACTATTGTTTCATCGATATGAAAAGTATCGTTTCCATACCCTGTCATACTCATTACCATGTTAACTCACTCCAATATAAACTTATTATACATTTTTGGTAGTAATTTCTCTATCAAAATGAGAAAATAAATAGAAGCTTTGATAAATTTATTTTGGGTTAAGTTAGTAAACATTTAATTTCCAGAAACTGCGACATAATCAATGAGTTACATAATGAACGTTTTCATGGACTTCTGTTCGGATGGGCACATAGTGGTTCACTTTGTGACCGTTGTTCACCAATTCCTGATCGGAAGGGCACATAAAGCCTCACTTTGTAACCGTTGTTCATCAATTCCCGAGCGGAAGGGCACACAAGTAAAGATATTCTTTATGACAATCTAAAGGTCACAAAGGATACAGCGAAAAATGACCCAGCTGAATACGTTACAGTTTCCTTCAACTTCTTTACATATACCTGTCCAAATTATTATCCTGAAATGGAAAGAACTTTTGACATTCATGTGAGGTGATAATTTGGTAGAATGGATTATTCCAATTTTTGTTGGTTTGATTTTGGTCTATAGTGTTAGTTGGTTCACAGGTGACAAAAATTATAGCGGTGTTAAAATAGGGGATGATGAACGTTCCCAATTAATAAAAATGAAATCCATCGTGGGAAGTTGGGTTTTTCTCCTAATGATTTTATTGATAAGGTTTGTGATTGATTTGTTTAATTTAACTCAATCTACCATAACTATTAAATTTCCGGAATTATTATATTTAATACTTTTGGTAGGTAGCAACTTTATTTATTATTGGGTTTATAGCAGACGGTTGAGCAGCAATGATAAATAAAATTTTAGAATTACGAAAAAATAAAGGGCTTACACAAGAGACATTGGCAAAGAAATATAATGTCACTCGACAAACAATTAACGCGATTGAAAATGATCGATATGATCCTACTTTAGCACTTGTTTTTAAAATAGCGGATGTTCTCGATACAACTGTTGATGACTTTTTCAAACATTGATTTAAACTACGGAATCATTGGTCACAAAGGAGGTTTTCTTATTGTCCATTATTGGTTTGATTTCTATTATTATTTTAATTTTCATTATGATATTGGCTTCCATAATAATGTTTAAACAAGCACCAAAAGGTGATTTCAACAAAAGGATTTTAGCGCTAACACCCATTATTGTAGGGATTTTATTTTCTATGTTAATTCCAGAAAGTTTTCTTTCCATGAATAAGTCTCTATCATCATTTATAAAAATGATAATACCTTTTATAGGCGCAGCATTCTCATTGCCGTTAATTTTGAAAGCAAAAAAGGAAATTGAAAAAACAACTAATAAATAAAAGGGCATACCCCATTTTGCAGGTATAATAGAAAACTAATAATTCATTGGGAATCAGTGAATTAGCGAGTTTAAGTATTAAATAATGTCTGTATTGGATGAAGGCTTTTTACACGAGGGTGGGGTAAGGGGCAGTGATAATCAACAGATCCAATTTACTATAATTAGAACCATGAATATATTACCTGAATTATTCATAGAAATTCTGAAATAAATCCAAAAACAGTTTGATAAATTATTTTCAAATCTGAAACAAAGTGATTAAATTAAGCACACTGTCCAAGATTTCAGGCTGAAATAATTTAAAAATTGATATCTAGGATAATGTGCTGATTTACAACATTTATTTTGACACTATCAATAGTTTTGACAATATCCACTAATAACAATTCATCTTTGGTATCTGCAGAAGAAGAGTCATTGAATCAACCTACTATTAATAAAAAAAGTTTGACGATGGAAGAATTGCTCCTATAGATAACGCTGATAAATTAAGTAAGAAGAACTTGATTCGATACTATTAAAAATAGGTTACTCAAAAGAATACATTGATAAATATTCTGATAAGCTAAAACAAGATTTGGTAGAAATAGGCGGGAAGAAAATAAAGATAGACAGCGAAGAATTAATACATGCCATAAACCCCAAGACACTAACACATGTTGAAGTATTAAAAGTAGTTCCAATTTTTAACTCTACACTAAAAAATACTACTTTAATGCTTTCTCCGTTTAGTCCTGATATTAACCAATAAGTTTACTAATATCTATTTATCTATAAGGCAACTTCATTTATTTTTTCTTTTTTTTATTTTTCATAAAGGAAACCAACACGACATAGGTAACTAATAGTAAAGAAAACATTCCCAAAACTATCATTAAGTTTGGTAATCCCAGCAAATCTAAACCTAGTCCAATAGTTAATAATGATATTTGTCCAATTCCAGTCTCGTAAACCCTTTTAAAAGCGAAAAATCTACCATGTAATTTACCCGAAATCTGCTTTTGGTATAATGTCGCAGAAAGTGGCATAAATAAACCGAAAGATACCCCGAATAAAAAGAAGGCTATAAAAGGGAGAAATTCAATTGTAGTGAAAAATAACAAGGTATACGAAATAACTATTAACATACAAGATAAAATTATAGCTTTCATAATATTATGTTTCTTAACTAAATATTGAACTAGCAGCCCCGTAATTATTACACTTAAACCCTCAACAGTATATAGTAGCCCTTTGATAGAAGGGTTACTCTGGATATTACTTATCTTAATAACTATTAGATTAAAACTGGAAATAAATATAAATGGAATAACCGACAGGATTAATGATTGAAAAACCATTGGTTTTGACTTAATTACAGGGAATATTTCCCTGAATTTATTCCTGTTGGTCTTTTTGCTATTCTTTTCATCATTTCGACTTTCTTCAAACTTTAAAAAGAAAGTACTTAAAAGCAAAATTATATAAGCAATTAGGCTATACATGTATATTTCTTTTAATGAAATTAATAAAAGTAATATGCCCGCTAAAGCAGTACCAATGATTCGGGCTAACGTCATAATGTTCATCTGGAGAGCATTTGCTTGCATTAGATCTTCTTCGTTATTGGATATCAGTGGTATTATAGCCTGAATTCCAGGAAAATAAAAAGAAGCCGCCACACCAATTAAAACCATTGATATTAACATCCAAATAATAGAATTAAATCCTATGGCAAGTAGCATAGAGAGTATCCCCAGGATTCTTAATACTCCTGCAATAAAAAGTGCTAGTTTTTTATTTAATGAATCAATCACGTTTCCTATAAATGGCCCAGAAACGAAACCGCTTACAACACCTATTATTAAGATTAAAGATTGTATAAAACTTGAACTAACATTCCTTTGTAAAAACTCCAAATTCCCAATCAATCCTAACCACATGCCCATTTCTGCTCCGAATATCCCAACCATAAGTACCCACATATTTTTATTTTTCCACATGAACATAAGTCCCCTTTACACAAATGTTGTTTTTCTAATTCTTTAAGGGGTTAACTACAATTCAACCTATTATGAAACTATATTTCCACAATTAAATGTATATTAATCTAATATGTGTAATCAGAAGCACCATACCAAAGATTGAATGGAAAACGGATACTTATGGATATTGTTCATTAACCATGTTGTTGATGTTGTAAATAAACTGAGTAACACTTTTATTGTTAGCGGAATTATTATAGTAACAGAACTGCATTGATGGGTATAATTGTAAAACGTGTCACTAATGACTTTCGGGTTACGTCTCTGATTAAATGGACTGGAATTATCTCTTTTTTCTTAGTAGTATTTATTCATGTGTTCGTGGTTTACTTAGTTTGAAAAACGATGGAATAGTAATATTTTAGTTGTGAAAATATGTACAGTAATAGTAAAAAATTAAAAGAGGAAATAATCGTCCTCTTAAAATAAAGTTTTTAAAGATCGTTTATATCGGCTTCATGTAAATGAAATAATAAAGTAGCTGTTTAGATACTGTTTTCTCTAATATACTACAACTTGTTACTTTTTCTACACGATAATCCAAATACCATAAAGAATGAAAAGGAAAGAAAAATAATTGATAGACCAAAAAGGATTTTTTTCATATATACCACCTCCGGGAG
>NZ_JBPPZG010000245.1:0-5246 GCF_051918545.1 Pseudogracilibacillus amylolyticus (SeqCode)
CTGGAATAAAAGGAAATGTAATTCGCTTTTTAACACCGCTTGTTATTACTGATGAAGAGTTAACGAAGGGATTAACTATTTTAGAGAAAGCTTTTGATCAAGTTTAAAACTTGTAAATAAGAGTAAAGATTTCTTGATTCAAAGCTATTTATAAAAAAATATTTGGAGTAAGTTAGATGAAAAGTCTGTCATAACTAACGTCTTATACACTCTCTTTACTTACTCCATTTATTAATATTATAGGGCCTTAGCGCCCTATATTTTTTTAATTTGTATTGGAAATGAATTATTTAAAAGTTTAATAATACTTATGGAGAGAAGATGTACCGTTCTCGGAATATAGCCTTTATGGATATCAATTTCTACCATGTTTCGTTCTCGATTTCTCCCTCAATCCGTTGCAAGCGCTGGCTGGCTTTTAAACGGATCATCTGTAATCAATTCCCGAGTTTCGCAAAGCTTATACAGCTCAGGAATGGCAAAACCACTATCTCCACGAATGATGATATCTACGTTATGAATAATTCGGGAGTTAAGCGCTGAACTTCGCGGAATCGTCGCTAAACCCACCGAATTAGCCCCAGTACTCACTGAATCAAACTTTTCTTACCTATATAAAAGGGAAAATATCAATCATAAAAAAAATTTCCAACAAAAAAGTTCACAATTTAGACACAAACTATTGCCTTTATGGAATAATTGTATTAGAATATTACTACAATTCAGTTAAAGGGGCGTTGCTACATGAAAATAGTTGCAAGTGGATTTGTTAAATTACTTGTATCTTACTTAGCAGTTGTATTTGTAATAATGTTTTTGCCCGTATTTTTATTAACGACAGATTTCTCGGTATTTGATAGCATAATGAATTACTTGTTTAACAATAAGTCTAACTAAGGTTGAATTGGAAATGTACGTAGAGCACTTGATTTCAGTGCTCTATTTTATTTGAAAAACTTCTTTTTTAGCAGATAAGAAAGTTTAAAACTTTCCTACTGCTCACTGGCTAAAATCGCGACGTCCTGGGACTGTAGCTACGCTTTCGTCCCACCGTAAAGATTTGTCTCAGGCGCCAGTACTAGCACGTCCTGTGCGTCGTAAGTGCAACTTTAGTTCTCGCCAAGGCTTGCACTCTAGAGCATAAGTGCAACATCACCTCTGGCTTTCGCCAATCGGTGTGTTTTCTTTAACGATAAGCCAAGTTTTCTAAAAGTCCATATCCACATCAACATACTTAAGTGCATGAATGGAAAATTCAATCATAAACCGATGTTGAGGATTCATGAAATCATTTCCAATTAACGACTCTATTCTGTTTAATCGATGATATAGTGTTTGTCTTACGATATGTAATTCTTCAGCAGTTTCATTTTTAGCGCCTTGATTGTTAAGATATACTTGTAATGTTTTGATAAGCTCCGTTCCTTTTTCTTTATCGTATTGAAGTAATGGTGCTATATAGTCTAAGATTATTTCCTTGATGTCATCTTTATTGTCTAAAAGATCAATGAGTCGATAAAACGCCAGGTTTTCATAGAAAGGACTTTTCATTAATTCAATATTTTGTTGGTAGTTTAATGTCGATAACGCTGTTTGGTAACTCTTACCTAACTGCTCGTAATTAGAAATTATCTTTCCGAAGCTAATCCACTGTAATTCGCTCTGTATAAGCGGGTCATTGTTTTTTTCATATACGTTTTTAAGCACTTGTTCAAGTCGTTTTATTGGATTGCTTGATTGTTGATTGATTAATAGAAGAATGAAATTATTATCTCTATATTGATCTCTTACCGTTAATAGTTGAAATCCATGTTCAAGTAAAATAGGTCGCAGAAGCATAATGAGTGCGGTCTCAGAATTATTTGTACCTATATCTTTTCTCAGAAGTGAATTTTGGATGGGTTTGACTCCAATAATCGCTTCTTTTATAAGAATGCCAGGAGTCTCTTGATGAATTTTTGCAATGATTTCTTCATGTGTTAATGTTCCGGCAATAGCTTCATGAATCCATTCATTCTTTTTCAAATGATTTTCCTCTTTTTGTTGATGATGTTTCCAGAAGTATTGGCCAAGGATTTCGCCACATCTTTTTAGTCCTAGTTCTTCAAATTGAGTGATGTCCCTTTTGTTTTTCAACATGTATAGCGTTGCAACAATGTTCCCAAATAAATTAATCGGGTATTCCTTGTAATTTTTGTTTTCGTTTAATTCATGCTTATTGATCATTTGATACAATCGCTTTTTAGAGGGAGCGGGAAAGAATCGATATTGCTCATTATATTTCAGTGCGATTGTTTGTTCCGTTTCTTTATGTAAAATCCTTAAAAAGTCTCCTACATTTCCATTTGAGATTAGTTCTTTGTTTAACTGATTATATAGATTCTCTAACTTCCACCATATATCTTCATGGTAGCCAAGTAATAATTCATGTAAGTCTTTAGTAATATCAATAAATCTGACCTCTTCTGTAAAGGCAATAATCGGGAAATCATGCTGTTCAGCTAAATCTAGCATTTTTTGAGGAAGTTCTTTTGTGGTAAATATTAATTCAACACAAAGCGCTGAGACGTTGTAATCTAATAATTGCTGTAAATAGGACAAACTTTTTTCTTCATCGTGTGCCCAGCCGATTCCAGTGGACAGAATGACTTCCTTGCCATTCAGTAAGTGTCCGAATCTGGCAATTTCAACAATATGAGCCCATTCCACCTTACGATCTAATCCGTTTTTCCCAGACAAAACTTTTGCTTTTTCGAAAAATGGTCTTTTAAGAATATTCCTGACCAATAAAGGCATCATGTCTCCTCCTGCACATATGTTATTCAAAATGTTAATGAAAGCGGTATCTAAATTTAACATATTGTCCAATGTGTTACCAATTAATTGAATGTATTATATATTCCAACAATATATTAAAGGTATTCTAGCTTTATAAGTTGAATAAAGATATTATAGTTAAAAACTTCTTAAGAAAAATTAACATCTAGCCTACATATGAATCGATCGCCTTCAGCAAAGTTTATAGTCCTGTAATGAGATTGTGGCGACTATGAAACCATTCAACTGTCTTTTTCACAACAATAATACAACATAAAATTTTAAAAAACAATAACAGATTAATAGAAAAATAGGGTTACTGAAGTTTTCTAAAGATTCCCACCCGTTAATGGGCAAGGAAGCTATCAGCAGTGGGATTCTTGAATGACTAAGCGTTCTCGGTCCATTTCAGTTTTGAACAGCCTATAGCCCTTCATATCCAGTGCAAATAGCAAATATGGCTAGTGCACAGCTTTTCGTTCTATGTGTTTAGCGTTTTTACCGATAGAATGATTGGGCTACCTGAACCTTATACAATATCTAGGTTAATGACGAGCAAGTTTTAGCGACTTATGCTTCTCTATAAGCCAAGTGTAGCATATTTTCAGACAATTTAGATAGCCATTCTATCACTATAACTCCATGTCTAAAGACGGGCTGCGTTCTGCATGGGCGTTCTCGTTCGGAAAATCGGTAAGGTAACTTGTGGTGTCAAATGATATCCATTTGCTTCATCTGTGGAAAAGTGAACCATTCCGGGATTAGTAGCCATTTTTTTAGGAGGTGAATATTTACCACATAGTTGTTAGGCATTATTAAGGGGGATTTAGATAGTAAAGTTTATTTTGGCAGATAAGAAAGCAAATCCTTTCTTACTGCATAGTGCAACCAAGGAATTCGCCGTAAAGGATTGGCGAATGCCTAGTTTTCTAAGTATAAGCTATAGCGGCAGTTAGAACGTAAACATTTTCACAAGGAGGTTGTCTACATGAGTCATCTTACAAAATCCAGAATATCGCTCACAAATTTAAGTGAAAACTTTGAAGAAGTAGATCCTGGGTTAACAAATCAAGAAGCAATCGAAGAAGCACATCGATGTCTTTACTGTTATGACGCGCCATGTATTACGGCATGTCCGACTGGAATTGATATTCCTACCTTTATAAAAAAGATTGCATCAGGTAATTTAAAAGGATCAGCTAAAACAATTATGACAGAAAATGCTGTTGGAGCTAGCTGTGCGCGTGTTTGCCCAACGGAAGAATTATGTGAAGGAGCTTGCGTACTCAATAATTCTACTGAACCGATCATGATTGGAAATCTACAGCGTTATGCTACTGACTGGGCGATTAAAAATGAACAAGTATTGTTTAAGCCCGGAAAGAAAAATGGGAAATCTGTTGCAGTCATAGGTGGAGGTCCGGCAGGTTTATCTGCTGCTAGAGAACTTGGACTATTAGGCTATGATGTGACGATCTTTGAGTCGGAAGAAAAAGCTGGTGGACTTAATTCGTATGGAATCGTTTCGTTTAGGCTTCCTCAAGCGATATCTTTTTGGGAAGTGGAGCAAGTTGAACGTCTAAATGTAGACATTCGTACAAATACAACTGTCGGTAAAGATATTACTGTTGATGAAATCCTTGAAAGCTACGACATAGTAATTCTAGCAGTTGGAATGTCAAAAGTTCCAAATTTGGGGATAAGCGGCGAAGATTTAGATGGTGTCTATGATGCAATTGAATTTGTAAAAGATACAAAGACGAAACCATTATCAGATAAATTTTTAGGAAAAAATGTCGTTGTTATTGGTGCAGGTAATACCGCGATTGATGGTGCAACATGTTCCGTTCGATTAGGTGCAGAGAATGTGAAGATTCTCTATAGGCGTACGGTAGATGAAATGACAGCGTACGACTTTGAGTATGAATTTGCCAAGCAAGATGGAGTTGAATTTAGATGGTTGACTACTCCAACAAAAATTATTGGTGATGAAAATGGCCGTGTAACTGGAATCGAATGTATAAAAATGGAGTTAGGTGAACCTGGAGAAGATGGGCGTCGCCGTCCAGTTCCTATAGAAGGATCTGAATTTACTCTTAAAGTAGATGCTGTTATTAAGGCGATAGGGCAATCTAGATACATGGATCTCATTGACCAATTTGGTATAAAACATCGTGATGGAGTCGTAACAGTTCATCCTGAAACACTGCAAACATCAAATGAAAAAGTATTTGCATGTGGAGATGTTATTTTTGGAAAAGGACAGGGGGAAGCAATGGTCGTTTCAGCTGCCCAGCAAGGTAAAAAAGTAGCCTATGCAGTCCATAAAATGTTGTTCAAAAATATTTCAGAAACAGCATAGTTAAGGTTACGTAGGAGTGTAGCCTTTTATTGGGTTTAACGACGATATATAGAGGAGGTAAAAAGAT
>NZ_JBPPZG010000246.1:0-5228 GCF_051918545.1 Pseudogracilibacillus amylolyticus (SeqCode)
ATTACCGTAATTGCAAAGGCACAGCGAGTTGGGGTATGATTAACTACTATTCGTTACTGTAATCGCAAAGAAGCAGCGAGTTGGGGTATGATTAATTACTATTCGTTACCATAATCGCAAGAACACAGTGAGTTGGGGTATGACTAACCTCTATTCATTACCGGAAGCACAAAGACACAGCGAATTGAGGAATGATTAACTACTCTACTATTCATTACCGGAAGCACAAGGTCGATGACAAACGTCACGTCCTGTGACGTCATCGACACTAGTACGTCCTGTACGTCGGGGGCTCAACAGCCGCCCATGGAAAGTGAAGGTATTTCCGTAGCGGTAGAACTGTTGCTATTTGAACTTTACCGCACCGTTTATGGATTTTGTGACAAAAACTCAGATCTTTTCATTGAGACAAATGGGAATTACAGCCCAAAACTTATAGAAAACATCCATAAACAAAAAAGCAAAACACCAAGGTTCTGTTAATTTTTGTTATTATCCGCTAGTATTTTCTCTATTTTCGTTGCCATAATATCAATTGCAACATGATTTTGTCCACCTTCTGGGATGATAATATCCGCATATCTTTTTGTGGGCTCTACAAATTGTAAGTGAGCTGGTCTTACAGCGTTAATATATTGATTAATTACCGAATCAAGTGATCGCCCACGTTCCTTTATATCTCGTAGCAATCTCCTGATAATTCTTAAGTCGGAGTCTGTGTCAACAAACACTTTAATATCCATTAATTCAACAAGGCGCGGATCCTCTAAAATGAGAATTCCCTCTACAATAATGACTTGTTTTGGTTCTACCGTTATCACTTTATCTGAGCGGGTATGAAGTTTGTAATCGTAAACTGGTTTCCCTATTGGTTTAAGATCAATTAAATCTTTTAAATGCTGGATGAGTAAATCATTATCAAACGCTAGAGGATGATCATAATTCGTCTTTAGTCTTTCTTCAAAGGACAGATCGCTTTGATCTTTATAATAAGAGTCCTGTTCGATGACAAGAATAGTTTTATCACAAAATTTTTTGCAAATTGAACGAGTTACTGAAGTTTTCCCACTACCACTTCCTCCTGCAACTCCGATAACAACTGGTTTATTTAAGGACATATATTTGCTCCCCTGTTCCTACATTTTTCTCATACTAAATCATACAGGATTAGATAAAAATATGCTATTTAATATGTCATTTTCTTTGGCAGATAAGAAACCAACATGGCTAGCCCTGAGCGAGCCACCAACTATGATGAAAATAGGTTTATTTTCATACAAAGTATAAAACTTTCTTGACTCGCTCACTAGCTAAAAGCTCGGGTGTCCTGGGAATGCACTTTCGTTCGTCCCACCGTAAAGATTTGTCTCAGGCGTAAGTCACTAGCATGTCAATCACTCGTAAGTGCAACTCATACTCTCGCCAAGGCATAACGATAAACCAAGTTTTCTAACTTGTTAATAAGCTGACGATTAAAGAATCAACCATTTAGGTTTTTAAATAAAAATTTTTAAGATGTTGTTAACAACATATAACTTTGTTATTATATACATAAGTTAATATATTTTGGATAGAGAATGGAGAAACCGCAAACACTTACACCACCCGAGTGCAAGTACGTTTTGTGGTTTTTTTTATTAGTTTATGAGAAATGATAAGTATAGGCATCAATTTAAAGTTGATGTTATAAATACACGATTGGAGAGATAAAAATGTCATTATTTTCAAGTCATCAGCGAAATGAGCAGTTTAAACAAATGAAACAAGAAAATTTAGACGTGTTAGTAATCGGGGGTGGCATCACTGGAGCAGGAATTTCGTTAGATGCCGTAACAAGAGGGTTAAAAACCGCAGTTGTAGAAATGCAGGATTTTGCAGCTGGTACCTCCAGTCGATCAACTAAATTGGTTCACGGTGGTTTACGCTACTTACAACAACTTCAAGTTAAATTAGTTGCTGAAGTCGGGAAGGAACGAGCGATTGTATATGAAAATGGTCCACATATTACAACACCTGAATGGATGATGTTGCCATTTTATAAAGGTGGTACATTTGGCCCCCTTACTACAAATATCGGATTACGGGTCTATGATTTCCTTGCTGGGGTAAAGAAAAGTGAACGTCGTAAAATGTTTAATTCTAAAGAGGCGATTCAAAAAGAACCACTTATAAAAAGGGAAGGTTTAAAAGGCGCCGGCTATTATGTTGAATATAAAACAGATGATGCCCGTCTAACCATTGAGGTATTGAAAAAAGCAATTGAACGAGGCGCCCATGCAATGAATTATGCAAAAGCAGTTGATTTAATCTATAATGCATCTGGAAAAGTTTGTGGTGCTAAAGTAAAAGATATGGTTAGCGGAGAATTACATGAAATATATGCAAAAAAGATTATAAGTGCCAGTGGTCCGTGGATCGATGATTTACGAGAGATAGACCATTCCAAAGAAGGTAAAACGTTACACTTATCTAAAGGGATCCACCTTGTCTTTTCCAAAAAAGTCTTCCCACTTAAGCAAGCTATTTACTTCGATAGTCCGGACGGCCGGATGATTTTTGCAATCCCACGTGACAATAAAACTTATGTAGGAACGACAGATACGTATTATGAGGGTGATATTGAAAACATCACCGCTACAACGGAAGACCGGGATTATATCTTAGACGCCATCCAATTCATATTTCCGTCATTAAATATCCAAGCTACTGATGTCGAATCAAGCTGGGCGGGAGTAAGGGCTTTGTTCTCAAACGGAGATAGTGAAAAACCGGGTGAAATTTCACGCAAAGAAGAAATTTTCATTTCTGAATCAGGCCTTATTTCTATCGCTGGTGGTAAGCTAACAGGCTATCGTAAAATGGCAGAAGAAGCTGTAGACACTGTAGTAGAACAATTAAAAGAAGAAGAAGGCATTCTTTATTCAAGTTCCGTGACAAAACATTTACCTTTATCCGGTGGGGACGTCGGTGGTTCAAAGGGGTTTGAACAATTTCAAAAACAAAAGCTAATAGAGGGAACGGCATTAGGAATTCCGGAAACCATCGTTCGAAAGCTAATTAATATGTATGGAGGAAATGTGGATACACTCTTTACTATTTACCAAGAAAATATAGAAAAAGCAAAACAAGAACAGATTGATCCATTTGTTTTGACAGAGCTAATATATAGTATCGATTATGAACTAACTTTTAAGCCTGTAGATTTCTTTATCCGCCGTACAGGTGCATTATATTTTGATATTAATTGGGTGCTAAACAATAAAAGCTCCGTTATAAATTATATGGCTAAATCATTACAATGGAATGAAGACCAAAAGAAAGAGTTCAGTGATGAGTTAGAGAAAGCATTATATGAAGCTGCTATTTAATTTAAAGTCAAATACCACCAAAGAGGCTTCTATCCGATTAGTAAATAGCAGCCTCTTCTTTCATTAATAATAATTTAGTCTCCCCATAATTCAATTTATGATATTGATACGGCTATAGCATCGGAGTTTAAAGCTAGTTCTATATCATGTTTTGTTGTTACTAATCCTTCTGAAATAATCGGTTTATTCGTTTTCTTGATAATAACTTTAATTACTCCTATAAATAAATATTACATTTTCCGAAAAATTATTGAATATTCCGACATTTATTTGCGAATTTCGCCATAACTTTTCTTTCTAAACTGTAAGGGAGTCAATCCTTGATGCTTTTTAAAATGTTGTATGAAATTACTATGGTTCATATAACCGAATTTTTCTCTTATTTCTTTTAGCGGTTTATTTGTGTAAATAAGCTCGTACGTTATTTCTTCTATTTTTCTTTTTGTAATATAATGTGCTACAGTTTCACCTATTTGTAATTTAAATAAATTGGATAGATGTGTTGTGGAAATATTCAATTGTTCCGCAATCCACGAAACCGACAATTTACTATCCTCAAGATGATGAGTGATTAAATATAAAGCTCTTTCAACATGTGCACTACCTTCAAATAATATTTGGCCGGCAATAATATCTTTTTCTAACCGCTCCACAAGCCAATGAATTGATAACAGATATTCGGAGAGATTTTCCCATTTTTCAATCCGAGCAATAACATCATAAGCGTGAGCAAGAACTCTTGGATGTAGTAAGTTCCTTCGATTATGTATCCTAATAATATCGGTAATAATACTAATGAAAAAAGTTCTAGCGATAAATACTTGTTCCACTTCAGATAAATCAAGTAAGTTAAAACAAAAATCTGATAAAAAATCCTCACATTTTTCAAATTCTTTTTGCTCTAGACTGTTAAATATTTTTTGATCAAATTCAGTTACAAGCGCTTCTAGATCAAATGTTATAATACTTTCGAGATTAACACTTTCTACGTTTTCCCATATACTATTTATCTCTCCCACCTCTTCCCAAAAGTAAAACTGTCTTCTTTGTATCGTGCACTCATTTCCCTGCTTCATCTTTTAGTTAGGTTGGAATCATAATTACTTATTACTCAGAAATAAAAATTAGTAAGACTTTTGCACGACTAAATTAAGTTTACCTTTCAAAAAGGAAAGTTCCTATTAACTAAAGTTAATAATTTAAATAATATTTAATTCCTTTGCACGAACAATTGCCTGGGTCCTGTTTCTCACTTGTAATTTTTGATAAATGATATGATTATATACTTTAACTGTGCCTTCAGTTAAGAAGAGTTTAAGAGCTATTTCTTTATTTGTATACCCTTCTTCCATATACTGTAATATCTTTTGTTCTTGGTAAGTCAATTCTTCAATTTGCTTTTCACTAGTAACTTGTCTACCTTTTATCCTCCTTAAAATTGCATTGATTCTTGCTATTAGTTCATTCGGATCAAATGGTTTCGTCAGATAATCATCCCCACCCAATTCTAGACTTGAAACAATCGATTGTTTTTCAGCTAAGCTACTTAAATAAATAATTGGGATATCTCTATACTTTTTATCTTTACGAATTTTTTTACAAACTTCATGACCATTCATCTCCGGCATTACTATATCTAAAACTAATAAATCCGGATCAAATTTTTTAACTTTCTCTAAAGCTTCTATACCGTTTTGGGCAGTAATTACTTCATAGTTATTTTTCTCCAAGTATAGTTGTAGCAAATTAAGAATTTTTCTTTCATCCTCTGCCACTAAAATTTTCCCTTTTTTAGTCACTTTCGTATTCCCCCTTTATTGGTAACGTAAAATAAAATGAACTCCCTTCTTCAATTTGACT
>NZ_JBPPZG010000247.1:0-4351 GCF_051918545.1 Pseudogracilibacillus amylolyticus (SeqCode)
GGAGAGCGAAAAAGATTCATAGTCGACTAAAGAAACTAGCAGAATATAAAAAAATGGCACCCATTTGCTATTTTACAAAATATAAAGGACATGCGGAAAAAATTGCCAGACAAATTAATAGCGATACTTCAGTAAAAACAATTGTCGTTATTGGTGGTGATGGAACCATGCATGAAGTAGTGAATGGAATGAAAAATAAGGAAATTTTATTAGTTTTTATTCCCGGGGGATCAGGGAACGATTTTGCCAGAGGTGCTTCCATGCCACTTTCCTCAAAGGAAGTTTTTAAAACAATAAATGAAAATAAAGGGAATATCGATTATTGGCTCGGTATTTACAAAACGAAAGCTAACGACGAACGAAATTTTATAAATTGTATTGGCTTTGGCTTTGATGCGGTTGTTACAAAAAGTGCAAATCATTCCCAATTTAAAAGGTTATTTAATAAATTTAGACTCGGTAAAATCGGATATACGATTGCAATTATCCATGAATTATTTTTATATAAACCAATTACTATCATTGTGGAGACAGATGACTTAACGAAAAAATACGCTAACTGTTTTTTAATAACGATTAATAATCACGCTTACTTTGGTGGTGGGATGAAAATTAATCCACGAGCAAAGAATAATCAAGATGATCTCTCGGTATTGATTATCGATTCGATTTCAAAATGGAAAGTACTCGCTTTATTTTTGACTGTTTTTACTGGAAAACATATCCATTTTAAAGAAGTGAACATTATATCAACCAAGCAAATAAAAATATCTGCTGAAAAGCCGATTCCTTTTCAGACAGATGGAGAAACAGGAGAGACGGTAAGCTGTTTTATTAAAAAAGCACCTTTACCACTTAAGATAAAAGGTACATCATCAATTTTAAAATAGTAATTGTTAATCTATATTTACTTTCGTCTGATTAATAGTTTCCAACCACTTTTTTATATTTCCTATATTCTCTTCTATATGGTCGGATAATGAGTGGGCGACTTCACCTTTGATCCCGTAATAATATATTTCGGGAAGCACAGTTTGTAAATCACTATCCATGTCTTTATGAGCACTTATTGTTTGCACTAGTTTTTTAATCTGCTTATATTCATTCATGGAGACTGTCTTAAATGTAGCTTGCTCATCAAGTAAATCATGTAAGAGTGTTAATTGATTGTGTACAGTTAAGTACATGTAAAAATCACCTCTATATTAATATGGACGAATATTTGTTATAATATACAATATTCCTATTTGAAGGAGGTAATCATGTGGAACAACTGCAAATTGGAAAAGCAACGTTAACATGGTTGAATGGTGGCGTGAATTTTCTTGATGGAGGGGCAATGTTTGGTGTTGTACCAAAAGCCCTTTGGAGTAGAAAATATCCAGTAAATGAAAAGAATCAAATCGAATTACGAACAGATCCAATTTTACTTCAGTTAGATGGGAAAAACTTTCTAATTGATACAGGAATGGGAAATGGGAAATTAACAGACAAGCAAATGAGAAATTATGGCGTGTTAGAGGAATCGTCCATTGAAACATCGCTAGCAGAATTAGATTTAACTACGAAAGATATTGATTGTATTTTAATGACACATATGCATTTTGACCATGCCTGTGGTTTGACAAAAATAAATGGTGATAGTTATATTCCGGTATTTCCAGATATCCCAATCATAACCTCGGCTATTGAGTGGGAAGAAATGCGATATCCGAATATACGGTCAGTTAATACATATTGGAAAATGAACTGGGAACCAATTCAAGATCAAGTTGAAACATTTGAAAAAGAAACTCAAATAACAGACGATCTAAAAATGATTCACACCGGTGGTCATAGTGATGGCCATAGTATCTTAGTCTACGAGGATGAAAACGATTGCTTCATTCATATGGCAGATATTATGGCAACATATGGGCATCAAAATAAATTATGGGCGATGGCTTATGATGATTATCCAGTAACATCTGTCCATCAAAAGGAAAAATGGATGGCGTATGGGTATGACCGTAAGGCTTGGTACACATTTTATCATGATGCTTATTATCGAGCAGTAAGATTTGACGAAGAGGGAAACTTAATTGATGAACTGAAAAGAAAGCGCTATGAATATGTGTGATTAATAATGAAGAATCCGCAATCTCCCTTTTGTTTAAAGGGGATTTACACCGAGCGGATTCTTCAAATTTAATTTACTTTTTTACCACATCGATAATCGCACCTGTATCGATATCGATATAAAAGTCATATTGTTGGTCTTCTCCGTCAACATTTCGGCTAATTCCACCACGATACGTTTCATAGACGAGACTATTCTTTTCAATTTTTTCAGGCTTCATGTAGATCCACGAACCAGTAATCGGTCCATTTTTTTCGAACGTATCCTTTGCATATTGCAGTGCTTTTTCCGGTGTGATTTTTTGGAAATTATCTAATTGATCCCGAATCAAATATCCGACTAAAAAACCTAATCCTGCTGCAAGTAAAGTATTTTTTCGACTCATTAAAATTTCCACCCCATTATGTAAAGTATTCATATTAAAATTAAAATCCTTGTCTATAGTATACATGATCATATAATAAATAACAGAAAAAAATTGTCAAAAACGATACAATTAAATTAAAACTTATGGAAAATAAAGAAGGAAGTGTGTGTATCATTGAATAAAGAAACGATCGAGATGTTTAAGCATTTAACAGAATTACAAGGTGCTTCTGGTGATGAAAGAAGAGTACGGCAGTATATGCAAACTGAATTGGAAAAGTATTCTGATGATGTGATTTACGATAATTTAGGAAGTGTTTTTGGTGTAAAGCACGGAGATGGGCCTCGTGTGATGGTAGCAGGTCATATGGACGAAGTAGGGTTTATGGTTACGCAAATTACTAAAAATGGTATGATTCGTTTTCAAACTTTAGGTGGCTGGTGGAATCAGGTTTTACTTGCACAACGTGTTCAAATCATGACAAAAAAAGGAATTGTTATTGGCGTAATTGGATCTATTCCTCCACATAATTTAACACCTGAACAACGAAAAAAACCGATGGAAATTAAAAACATGGTCATTGATATCGGAGCAGACGACCGCGAAAATGCGCTTGAAATTGGAGTTCGTCCTGGAGATACGATTTTACCTATTTGTCCCTTTACTCCGATGGCAAATGAAAAGAAAATTTTAGCAAAAGCATGGGATAATCGTTATGGATGTGGACTGGCGATTGAGTTATTAAAAGAGGTAAAAGATGAATCACTACCGAATGAATTGTATTCTGGTGCAACAGTACAAGAGGAGGTAGGTTTACGGGGAGCTGAAACAGCTGCGAATTTAATAAAACCTGATATTTTCTTTGCTTTAGACGCCTCTCCTGCAAATGATATGACCGGAGATGACAAAGAGTTTGGCCAACTTGGAAAAGGAGCACTTCTACGGATATTTGACCGGACAATGATTACACATCGAGGAATGAGAGAGTTTGTCCTAGATACAGCAGAATCAAATAATATTGCCTATCAATATTTTGTTTCGCAAGGTGGGACAGATGCTGGACGTGTACATCTTTCAAGTAGTGGAGTACCTTCCGCAGTAATTGGAATTTGTTCTCGTTATATTCATACATCAGCTTCGATTATTCATATTGATGATTATGCAGCTGCAAAAGAGCTATTAGTAACATTAGTGCGAAAAACAGATCAATCAACTGTCGATCAAATTCGAACAAAATAAACAGCTGAAACGAAGGGTTTTTTATGAAAATTGTCATAGGATCATTAAATGAAACAAAAATAAATGCAGTGAAAAAAGTATTTCCAGAAGTAGAAGTTATTGCTGCTTCAATACCTTCTAAAGTATCTGCCCAACCTATAGGAGATGAGGAAACAGAACAGGGAGCGATCAACCGTGCCCAAAATGCTCGTAACCTTTATTCTAATAGTATTGGTATTGGGCTTGAAGGTGGCGTAATGGTGCATCGTGGTGAGCTTTTATTATGTAATTGGGGGGCATTAGTCACCGCCGACGGAAAAACATACACCGCAAGTGGTGCGAGAATAAAGTTACCCATTGCATTTAAACAGAAAATAGAACAAGGTTTGGAATTAAGTGAAATAATGGACAACTACACAAAGAAGAAAAATATTCGTCACCATGAAGGGGCAATTGGTATATTCACAAATGGAAGAATGCTACGCATGGATATGTTTTCTCATGTAGTAACATTATTGCGTGGACAAATGGAATATTGGAATAAATAGCCGAAAGAGAACTCTTCTTCGGCTTTTATTTGTGCGCCAGGCATGGCGACCATCTAGGTGGTGAAAGTCCACTGTGGAGGTACACATCAACCAACCACT
>NZ_JBPPZG010000247.1:4361-5209 GCF_051918545.1 Pseudogracilibacillus amylolyticus (SeqCode)
TCTTCTTCGGCTTTTATTTTACCTTTAATTACACTTTATGGTTACAATCACAATGTAGCTGGACAACGAACTCCTCCGTGGATAAAAATGCTATCCTTATGGTTAACTTGCCATCTTCGTGGATAAACCGCAAATTAGCTAGTTATCTGTCGCTTAAATAAAAAACTACCGCAATGTTAGTTGCGATAGTTTATCTCACATTATTCATATATATAACTTAAAACATCCAAAGCCTGATCTACTGTCTCGACGGTGACATTTGCCTTGTTCGACAGTTCTTTTAATGGGTGAATTAATGATTCTGGTCGAATGATGATCGTAGGCTTATTTAATGTAATAGCAGTACTTGCATCCATTGCTGTATTCCATTGCCTATATTGTTCGCCAAATAATGCGACGACAACATCTGCTTTTTGCATTAAGACTTGTGTTCTGAAGTTGTTTATATCAGAAGCTGCAGCATCTTTATAAAGGTTACCAGGTTGTTTTCCTAGTATATCTTCACCTATATCATCTGAGCGATCGTGATTCGTTTGAGGTGAAACAAAAGTCAAAGGTAAACCTTTTTCTTCAGCCTTTTTACTCAATTCTTCACGCCAGTTTGTATGTATTTCTCCTGCAAGATAAACCGTTAACTTCATGACAATCCCCTCCTACCGTCATTATACTTGTTAATTTTAAAAAGTGAAAATAATTAACTTACTCCAATATAAAGTGCAGTTGTTTAAGTAAGATAAAATAGTATGATAATATATAGGCAATAACTTTGTTATAGAGGATGTTCAAAAAGTCCGGTAAAAATGACACTGCGAATTTCTTCGTTGGCTTGCTTCTCCGCTGCTCATGTA
>NZ_JBPPZG010000248.1:0-5175 GCF_051918545.1 Pseudogracilibacillus amylolyticus (SeqCode)
TTTTGCCAAATTAGGTGGTACCGCGGATTTAACCTCATTTTCCGTCCTTCGTTAGGATGAAATGAGGTTTTTTATTTGCAGATAAGAAAGTATAAAACTTTCCTACTGCATAAGTGCAACTAAAGCTTTCGCCAAAAGGCTTGGCGATAAGCTAAGTTTTCTAATAAATTGAAGAAAAAGGAGTAATATGCATGGTTAAGAAAGTTGCGTTTATCGGTGCCGGTTCGATGGCAGAGGCTATTATAGCAGGAATGATTAATAAAAATGTACTGGAAAGTGAGCAAATCTTTGTAGCGAATAAAGAAAATGAAGCAAGACTAGAAGAATTAAAAGGTAAATATAGTATTAAGGGCAACACAAATAAAGAAGAAGTTATTCAAGAGGCAGATGTTATCTTTTTTGCAACGAAACCATATGATATGGAACATGCGATACTAGACACAAAAAAATATATCGAACCCCATCAACTTGTTATTTCCGTAGTTGCCGGTGTATCGACAGGTTTCATAACGGATAAACTTGAAAAAGAAGTTGCTGTAATAAGAGCGATGCCGAATACATCTGCTACTATTGGCTATTCTGCCACCGCAATTACAAAAGGGAAATTCGCAACAGACACTCATATAGCTTTAGCTAAAAAATTATTTGAAGCAATTGGTGCGGTGTCAGTTGTGGAGGAAGAAAAAATGCATATAGTCACAGGAATTTCTGGAAGTGGACCAGCGTACGTTTATTATTTAGTTGAAGCGCTGGAAAAAGCTGCTTTGGAAGAAGGATTGGATGAAAAAACAGCGAAACAATTAATTACACAAACGATTATCGGTGCCGGTAATATGTTAAAATATGCACAAGAGCCCGTCTCTGTTTTAAGAGAAAATGTAACTAGTCCTAATGGGACAACGGCAGCAGGTCTACGAACATTGGGGGAATATAATTTTCAAGATGCAGTTGTTAATTGTGTAAAGAGCGCTACAAACAGATCACGTGAACTAGGGGAAGAACAATAAACGTATGGAGTTGGAGGTGAAATTTGTTGCCGACATGTCAGCATTGCAAGACGCAGTGGACATACGCAGAGTCTTTAAAAAGTCTTTTCCGCCTCAGATGTCCGTATTGTGGTGAAAAAAAATTCGCTCGAAAACAAAGGCCGCGCGATATTGTCTTTTCAGTTGTCTCGATGATAATTATATTGTTCATCTTTCCTTTTTTAAAATTTTCCTTCTTATGGAAGACAGTACTAGTATTCATTGCACTAGCCGTGTACATTGCAACCTATCCAATTAATTTAAAATTAACGAAAGATGAAGAACCGATATTCTAAAAAATTTGCTGGAATGTACAGTGACCATAAACTGTGACATAAGGGTCTACTTGTTATGTTATGTATCAACTCCGTATCTAGGGGGCAACTCATATATTGCGAAACGACTCTTCATGTTCTGAATCGACTCGACGTCTTGGAGAATGACTCAACATGTTAGAAATCGACTTGACATCTTGGAGAATGACTCAACATGTTAGAAATCGACTTGACATCTTGGAGAATGACTCAACATGTTAGAAATCGACTCGACGTCTTGGAGAATGACTCAACATGTTAGAAATCGACTCGACGTCTTGGAGAATGACTCGACATGTTAGAAATTGACTCGACGTCTTGGAGAATGACTCAACATGTTCTGAATCGACTCGACATCTTGGAGAATGACTCAACATGTTAGAAATCAACTCAACATCTTAGGTCGAGTCATTCTTTCCAGTGATGATTAGATTAAATAGTTACATCACAGTTTCTTTTTACGGTACAGATTCAAAAGTACATCAATTTACGAAAATAGCCAAAAGAAAAAATGTTCCTGTTTTTTTAGGAACATTTTAGGTTTCTCTTTTATTAATAATAAAATTATCATTGAGCAATAACCAATTTTGCGGAAAGGCGAGACCTAGTTTCCAGTATGCAATACCGAGTAAGCCTAAACGCTTAATGAGATCAAATTTTGCCTGAATGGATCTTGCATCCTCAAACCAAACAATATGTTCTCTTCCTTGATTATCATAGTAATTGAAAAATGGTGCTTGTGCTCTTTCATCATATTGAATAGCGGCATTATTTTCACGAGCAATTCGAATAGCTTGTTGGGGACTTATCGCTCTAGCAAAGCTTTCCCCCTGAACAAATGGTAATGTCCAATCATAGCCGTATAAATTTTGCCCCATAAGTATTTTATTTGCAGGAATTTCTGTTAATGCATAGGTGAGAACTCTTTCCACTTCATTAATCGGTGATACAGCAAGTGGTGGGCCCGCACTGTACCCCCATTCATATGTCATTAACACAACGAAATCGACTATTTCACCGTGAGCTGCATAATCATGAGCTTCATATAACAATCCTTGTTGAGTCGCACTTGTTTTTGGTGCAAGTGCTGTTGATAATAAAAGTCCTGCTTGATCTAAACGTGGTTTAACTTTTCGTAAAAATTCATTATATGCTTCCCGATCATCTTGAGGAATAAATTCAAAGTCAAAATGAACATCCCGGAAGCCACCTGCAGTTGCAGTATTAATTATTTCATCAATCAATCTATTTTGCACCGCTTGAACGGTTAAAATTATATGGACAAGTTCTGAACTAAATGCGCCTTCTTCCAAATTTGTTACGACAAAAGATAAATATGTATTGTTATTTTCAGCAATTTCCCGGAATCGATCTAACGGAGGAGGAGTTAGACTTCCATCCCGGTTAACCCGATAACTAAATGGGGCAAGATAGGTTAATAAAGGCGTATTTTTTTCTGCGGCATTCTCTAGTACTGGTGAAACGGTATCTCCTAAAGGTTCAATATAACCAAAAGAGGTAATGGATGTTTTTGGCCTTGGGGGAATATATAATCTAAATCCTACAGGTAAAACCATATTGATTTGGATGTTATTAATGCGGGCAAGTTCTTCTGGTGAAATGTTGAACTGTCGACCAATAGTAAACAATGTATCTCCCGGTTGAACGAAATAATATTGACCAATGATAGGGATCACTAAAGCCTGCCCAACTACTAAATTTGGAGTTTGCAATTCATTCGCTTCCGAAATTGAAAAAATCGATGTACTATATGTATTAGCAATTGAAAATAATGTGTCTCCACTCTTAACAACATGGATTTGCAAGGTATTTCCTCCTTTCAAAAGTTAATTCGTTCATTTCAATTTATGAATGGAAAAGATAGTTTATACTAAAATAATGTTAGAAGTGATAAAATTGAATCAAGATGAAAAGTTTATGCATACGGCAATAATAGAAGCAAAAAAAGCTCAAGAAATCGGTGAAGTTCCGATTGGTGCTGTCATTGTGGTTGAAGATGAAATAATCGCTGCAGGGTATAATGTTCGTGAAACGACTCAGTCTACATTGTCTCATGCTGAACTCGTAGCTATAAAAGAAGCAAATAAAAAAATAGGGAGTTGGAGATTGGAAGATTGCACGCTTTATGTTACGTTGGAACCTTGTCCAATGTGTGCGGGTGCTATTGTGCAATCACGAATAAAACGGGTTGTTTATGGTGCAAATGATCCGAAAGCGGGTTGCGCTGGAACATTGATGAACTTGCTAGATGAGAGCAGATTTAATCATCGGGTAGAAGTGACTAAAGGTGTATTGGAGAAAGAATGTAGTTCCTTACTAACTTCTTTTTTTCGTGAATTACGTAAGCAAAAAAGAAATGGAATGTAAATTTTTGTAAGTTATTAATTCTTATTGCAATTGTTATATAATAAATGTATAATGAAGAGTACCGTGCTAGGTGGGGAGGTAGCGGTGCCCTATAACTTGCAATCCGCTATAGCAAGGCTGAATTCCCATTTGAGGTGTGGCGTTTTTATGGTCTGCCTTAAGGAATTGGTGTTGACGTTTAGGTCCTGCGCAACAGGAACCCATGAACCCTGTCAGATCCGGAAGGAAGCAGCAGTAAGTGGTCATTCTTGTGTGCCGCGGGGGAGCCTAGGCCGAGCCATGAACTTAAGTAACGCATAGGGACGTTACATCGAGAGTGGGTGCACGGTTATTACATAATAAAACAAAATCTCTTGTTAGATATTTTATCTAGCAGGAGATTTTTTTAATTAGCTTGCCTAATTCTATAGGGATACATTTAATAACATACTTCGACATTTATTTTAAAATGTCCTCCTTTTTATTTAAAAATTTTATAAAAAACTCCACTCTAGAAATTCCATATTTCCAATAAATTCTAATATCTTAAAAGCAATCATATAATAACAGCGAAGGGTACACAAAAAATCCGTAAAAGCTGAGGTGGTTGACTAAATGGCTTTTAATACTCCAGAACAAATAACTAAAATAGTAGGGGATATAGGTACAAAAAAAGTCAATTTGCCTTTATCGAGCACGTTATCGCTTGGATTTTTAGCGGGTGCTTATATCTCATTTGGATTCTTATTATACATTCGAGTGACAGCAGATCTACCATTACATATATGGGGATCGGTTGCAGGATTTATTGGTGCAGCCGTCTTTCCACTTGGTCTCGTCCTTGTTCTTGTAGCGGGTGGAGAACTTGTTACAGGAAATATAATGGCTGTTACGACCGCCAGGCTCTATAAGAAAATAACGACGTGGCAGATTGTGAAAAATTGGACAATCATTACAGTAAGCAACTTTATTGGCGCTATTTTTATTGCTTATCTTTTTGGCCATTATTTAGGGTTAACAGAGACAGGCCCCTATTTAGAACAGACAATTCGTGTTGCTGAAAGTAAAGTCAATGAACCATTTCATATGGCATTTATCTCAGGAATTGGTGCTAACTGGCTCGTCTGTCTTGCTGTTTGGTTAGCTTATGCGGCAAAAGATACAACGGGTAAAATAATTGGTATCTGGTTTCCAATCATGGCTTTTGTAGCAATTGGCTTTCAACACGTTGTAGCGAATATGTTTATCATTCCTGCAGCGATTTTTGCAGGAGCTTTTGATTGGATCATATATGTAGAAAATTTTATTGCTGTTTTTCTCGGTAATACAGTTGGCGGTGCAATATTTGTCGCCACTTTCTATTGGATGGCATACTCAGGGAGTTTAAAGACGGAATAGATTATGAGAGGGTATTAAGAAAAGTTATTGCACTAAGATATAAGCAATAATTATCAATTAACATAAAATAT
>NZ_JBPPZG010000249.1:0-5154 GCF_051918545.1 Pseudogracilibacillus amylolyticus (SeqCode)
CAGTATGGCATTTTTAATTGTTATGCGAATCGTTCAAGGGGTCGGCTGGGGTTTTTCTACAACAGCTTCTGGAACAATTGCGACAGACTTAATTCCACCAAGTCGACGTGGCGAAGGAATGGGGTATTACGGATTATCGGGAAACTTGGCGTTAGCATTTGGCCCGGCGCTTGGATTGACACTTGCAGGTGTTCTTTCTTTTACGCAATTATTTTTAATGTGCGCTAGTCTCGGATTGATTGCATTTTTGCTTTCATTAAACATACGTTATAAAAAGGTGGATGAATCACCTCATAAAACAAAACCAGCCAGATTCGATGTGCTTGAAAAGTCGGCAATCAATCCTTCTATTATCTTACTTTTTATTACATTGACTTTTGGAGGAATAGCTTCCTTTTTACCATTATATGCCGCTGAGAAGAACATTGAAGGAATCCAATTTTATTTTGTTTCCTATGCATTGTTTTTAATGTTATCAAGAATTTTTGCTGGTAAAATTTATGACCGAAAAGGGGATTTATATGTCATTCCCCCGGGAGCTATTTTAATATTTGTGGCAATGATTCTTTTATCTTGGCTTCCAAATATGACGGTCATGATTATAGCTGGAGCCTTGTATGGTCTAGGCTTCGGAACCGTTCAACCTGCACTTCAAGCATGGGCGGTTGATAAAGCGGCTGCAAACCGCAAAGGAATGGCTAATGCAACTTTCTTTTCCTTTTTTGATTTAGGAGTCGGAATTGGTGCCATATTATTTGGACAACTTGCATTTTTATACGGTTATCAAATTATTTATCTCGTATCGGCCTTTTCTGTGACAATTTCTCTTTCGTATTATTTGTTTCTAGTTGTAACGGGACGTCGAAGAGCAAGATCTTAAGTAAGAAAATTTATTTAAAGGTAAGGTATGAAGCATTGAAAAAAATCAGTCATCGTCAAATTCAACGTTTATTTCCTCCTCACATCTATGAGCGTGGAGTAATTTATTACAAGGAAGATAGAGTAAATGGACTCAGTTATAATAAGCATGAAGAGGCTTGGTTTGCTGAGGTGGAAGGTTCGGAACTGTATTATGTTGAAATTGATTTAACGAAACTAAGTGATGGGAAAATTAGAACATATTGTGAGTGCCCTGCTTTTAGCACGTATCACTCTTGTAAACATCTGGTAGCTGTTATGCTTGAAATTGCTAACCACAAGTATGAACGTGAATGGGAAACACGTGATACACATCAATTTATTGAAGGGATTATTTCTAACCAACGAATGGTTAATTCGGGACTGATTGTTGGAAAAACGCCAATGATGGTTGAGTATTATTTAAAGTTGGATCAAGCTAAGAAAATTTGGGTTGAACTAAAAACAGGGATTGACCATTGTTATGTAATTCGAAATGTAAGAGAGTTTTTAGACCATGTGTTACACGATGAAGAACATTTTTTCACAAAAAAGTTTAGCTTCGATCCAAGAAACCATTATTTTTTGAAACAAGATGAGAATATTCTCAGAGAGCTACAAGGTTTTATTGAAACAGGTGACCTATTCACAGATCGGAGCTATGAGGTAGACAATGCCTATGACAGAAGAGAGTTTCTCATTCCACCTATGTCTTTTTCGTCATTACTTGAAAAATTGATTCAACGAAACTTGTTAGTAGAAGTCGGAAATGAATTTTATAAAGAAATAGAAATTATAAATGATGAAATGCCTATTAAATTCTCTGTAAACCAAGGTAATGATGCCGAACAATTACTGTTAAAGCTAAATGGAGTAAAGGGAGCTAAGTATTTTCCAGCTTATAAGACAATATTTTCAGAAGGGAATTTTTATTTTCCATCTGAGGATCAGCTTGGTGTAATGAAACAAATCCGGAGATTAGGAATGGATAATCATGAACTTCCAATTTCCTCAGAAAGCGTTGATACATTTTTTTCCGAAGCACTGCCTATATTAAAGCAAGTTTCACCAATTGAAGTCGAAGAAAAAGTTACCGAAGAGCTAGTAGAGCACCCACTTCGGGCAACATTATATTTACAAGAAAAAGATAATTTGATTGTAGGGAAGCTAACGTATCATTACGGTGATCAGGAGCTTGATCCATTTGAAAAAAGAAATAATAATAAGGTAATTATTATACGTGACGTAAAAAAAGAGCAACAGATAATGGATTTAATTGAACAGTCCAATTTTCATTATAATGGAAAAGAACTTTACCTCAAGATGGACGATGATGAAGAAATCTATGATTTTCTCTATACAATTTTGCCAGAATTAGATCAGCATGTTGAATTATTTTTGACTTCTGAAATTCAAAACTTAATTACCGAGTATGAACCGATTCCTAGCGCTACTGTTGATGTTCAAGGCGATTCTAATTTACTGGAAATTGGCTTCGATATAAGTGGTGTCGATGATGAAGAAGTATCGGAAATGTTAAAAGCTGTTATTGAGAAAAAACGTTTTTACCGCTTAAATAGTGGAGCGCTTATTTCCCTTGAAACAGAAGAATACAAAGCAGTAGGAAGAATGTTTGATGATCTACGTATAAGTAAAAGTGATCTAGAAGATGGTAGTCTGTTGTTACCTGCTTATCGAGGGATGCAAATTGACCAATTAAACGATGCGAAAATAAATTATGAGCCATCCTTTAACCAGCTACTAGAGCGATTAAAATCACCTGAAGAACAAGTGTATGAATTACCAAAAAACTTACATGCCGAATTGAGACAATATCAAGAAACTGGCTACCAATGGTTTAAATCTTTAAGTTCTTATCAATTAGGTGGAATATTAGCTGATGATATGGGGCTTGGTAAGACGTTACAGACAATTGCTTATTTATTATCGGAACCTAGTGAGAAACCTCATTTGGTAGTTGTGCCTTCCTCTGTTATTTATAACTGGAGGAATGAAATTGAGAAATTTGCTCCAGATTTGGATGTAGCGGTAATTAGCGGTTCCCCAGAGGAGCGCTCACAAATCATTGAAGAAGCCAAAGATGTCGATATTTGGATTACCTCGTATGGAACAGTTCGACAAGATATTACAATGTACAAAGAGTTATCATTTCAAACACTTATACTCGATGAAGCTCAATACATTAAAAATTATTTCACGAAAACTTCTCGAGCTATCCGTGAAATAAAAGCAACAAAACGTTTTGCTCTTAGTGGAACACCAATTGAGAATTCTATTGATGAATTATGGGCTATCTTCCAAGTAATTTTACCAGGATTTTTACCAAGTCAAGCTGATTTTAGACAGATGGATAGGGAGAAGATCGCTGCTTTAACGAGACCGTTTATTTTACGTCGGGTTAAAAAGGATGTATTAACGGAACTTCCAGATAAAATTGAATCAGTTCATATTTCAGAGTTAACAAAGGATCAAAAAGAGTTATATGTGGGCTATTTGCAGCAACTACAGACTGAAACATCAGCCTCCATAGCGGGTAATAATTTTCAAAAAAACCGTATGAAGATTTTAGCGGGACTTACACGACTTCGACAGCTCTGTTGCCATCCTTCCCTATTTATTGAAAATTATGAAGGGCGTTCAGGGAAACTCGATGAATTAATGGAGTCGGTTCAGACGATGATTGAAAATGGAAAAAGAATGTTGATTTTTTCTCAGTTTACTTCCATGCATGAATTGATTATTAAGGAGTTAGAGAAATTAGGGATTGACTATTATTATTTACACGGTCAAACGCTTTCCAAAGATCGCGTCGAAATGAGCGAAGCATTTAATAATGGAGAAAAAAGTGTCTTTTTAATTTCGTTACGAGCGGGTGGAACGGGACTGAACCTAACAGGTGCAGATACTGTTATTCTGTATGATTTATGGTGGAATCCAGCTGTTGAGGATCAAGCGGCAGGAAGAGCACACCGGTTTGGCCAGAAAAATGTTGTTCAAGTAATCCGCTTTATTACAGAAGGTACAATTGAAGAAAAAATCTATGAACTTCAGCAGAAGAAGCGGGAATTAATTGATCAGGTCATACAGCCAGGAGAAACGATGTTATCTAGTTTATCGGAAGAAGATGTACGGGAGTTGTTGAGTATATAAGTGAAGGAGCCTAATAACATAGGCTCCTTTTTGTGTTTTAAGTGAAATGCAAGATTGACCTAGTTTAGGACCGCGGTGAAGAGGCGTAGGATTAGTTACTTGCTACTAACTCGATGTTACTTTCCTGCCGGTTGTTGCTGGGTAATACAATGAATATTACCACCACCAACTGATTTATTCATGAATAGCGCGATAAAGCCGTTTTATTGCTTCATCAATTTTTTCCTCAGCAATTGCTGCAAAACCGATGACTAAGATAACTTCTTTTTGATTATGAGTTTGTTGTTTCAACATAAACCGCCGCAACGAGTATACCTCAAGTTTTTCCTTTTCAGCTGCTTCTTCAACTTCTTCATACGACTTTTTAGTTTTAAAATGAGCGATAAAATGTAGACCGGCTGGAATATCCTCTATATGAATTGAATGGTTAAAGTAGTGTTTTAACGTTTTAATCATTAATTGACGTTTTATTTCGTAATGATGATTCATTCGCTTAATATGCCGCGCATATGCACCGCTTTCAATAAAATAATGTAATGTATATAAGTTTAACGTATTATTATAAGGAATTAAGTGGTTGTAACGTTTGCGGTACTTCCGTAATAACGGTATCGGTAAAACCATATAACTTATTCGCAATCCTGTTAACATTGATTTTGAAAATGTCCCCATATAGATAACACGCTGATGACGATCGAGACTTTGCAAAGATGGAATTTGATCTGTTTCATATTTAAATTCACTGTCATAATCATCCTCAATAATATAACGATCGGATTGTTGTGTAGCCCAATTTAGTAATTGAAGTCGCCTTGAAATAGGCATAATCTTCCCCATTGGAAATTGGTGGGATGGGGTAACAAGTACCATATCTGCATGAAGGTGAGTCAATTTTTCGATATCAATACTTTTTGAATCTAACGGCACAGGTATAACATTCGCTCCGATTTGGTTTAAATGACGATGAATTCTAGCGTAACCGGGATCTTCCACGGCGATCTGCACCGTCTTATTCATCTGTTGCATCTGAATCAATTGTTCTATTAAAGGCTGGGTTCCTACACTGATTACAACTTGCTCTGGTTC
>NZ_JBPPZG010000250.1:0-5135 GCF_051918545.1 Pseudogracilibacillus amylolyticus (SeqCode)
TCATTTGTTCCGTTTTTCCCATTTGCTTCAGGGTTACTTGCGGGAAAATATACGGAGGAGACGACGTTTGCTGAAGGAGATTTTCGCAAAAATATGGAGCAATTCCAAGGGGAAACATTTAAGAATCATCTGGCCAATATTGAAAAGATACGTGCAATCGCAGAAGCCAAAGATGCTGAGGTGGCTCATGTCGTACTCGCTTGGTATTTGACGCGTGACGCGATTGATGTTGTCATCCCTGGAGCCAAGCGTGAAGATCAGGTGCTCAGTAATTTAAAAACGTTAGATGTTGAACTGTCTGAGCAGGAAATTAAAGAAATCGATGAGATTTTTTCTTAAAAGAAGATAAAAAAGACGATTCCTTGGTAGGATCGTCTTTTTTATTCGAAGCTTTTATTTAGTTTTCTAAGTCGGGTCATAGTATAACTTCCTTTCTCTAATAACTTTATATTTACCTTGTTTTTTGGCGTTCTCTAAAGTTGCCCTTGTAATTTTTAACAATAGGTCTTGTTTGTTCTTAGTTCTGCGTTTTTTGGAGTTAGTTCGCAATCCGTGTTCACTGTTTATATTTTTTTTACAGCAGGTAGATTTGTTTCTATGTTTTCGTTTATTTGACTTAGTTTTACTTTTCTCATCTGGAACACCTCTTTATTTAAGCAAAAATTTTCTCGGTATCAACGATAAAGGTTGGGAATATCGTTGAATGAATCTGTCCTTTTTCCTTTGCTAGATCACGAAGTTCGTATTGTCCTTGTTCATCAAGATTGTAAAGCTGGATTGTATTTAGAATGGGGTTTACAATCCAATACTCTTTTACACCATATTGCATATAGAGATTGAGTTTAAAGACTAAATCATGAGATTGGTTGGAGGGACTGACAATCTCAATAATGATCGAAGGAACGCCAATATACTTTTCATCTGTTAACCCGTTTTTGTCACAAATTACGGATAAATCAGGAACGACAATTTTGGTATCAGTCATTGTTTCATCTGTTAATTCGATGTCGAATGGAGCATGAAATACTTCACAGTCAGAGCCTTCTAATATATGAAAAAGCTGAACATACAAACGTCCAGAAATTCTTTGATGTTTTGTGGATGGAGAAGGAGACATAAAAATAACACCATCTATATATTCCATAATTTGATTTGAGTTTTCTCTTAAATTATAGAATTCATTTAATGTTACATTACTTTTTTCCGGTAAACTCAAAATTCTCATCCTTCCATCTGAAGTGTATACATTCATTATAGTACATTCGGTTTTCAAATACACATATGGATTAGATTTCAGTCATATTAAAATAATAATTTAGATTAATCCTTGTCGCTGCTTTAATTGCGCACGTGCAACCTTCATCATCTCTTCCAATAATTCTTTTACTGTTGGAACGGTAGTGATTAATCCAGAAATTTGTCCACCGTTAATAAAACCTTCTGAAAAATCTCCATCGATAGCGCCTTTTATATGTTGAACTTCTGTTGTTAAAGTACTGAACTCCCCCGTCGTAATTCCTTTTTCCTCTAATCTTGCAATTTTTTCAGCATATTCATTTTCTAATACACGCCGAGTTTGCCCGACTGTGCGTCCGATAATTTTTGTGGTCGTGTCAGTTGCATTGAGAATCTTAGATTTATAGTTTTCATGAAAAGGTGCTTCTTTTGTTGCGATGAAGCGGGTACCCATTTGTACACCGGAAGCACCGAGCATGAGAGCCGCAGCAAGTCCACGACCATCGCCAATTCCTCCGGCGGCGATAACAGGAATGTTTACTTGGTCGACGATTTGGGGTATTAATGTCATTGTCGTTAGTTCTAAATTTGAGTTTATTCCTGCAGCTTCAAACCCTTCAGCCACAACAGAGTCAGCACCTGCAGCTTCTGCCTTTTCTGCATGTTTTACCGCTGCTACAATCGTGAGTACTTTGATTCCTTTTTCTTGGAGGATTGGTATATATGGCGCTGGGTTTCCGGCTGATAAGGAGACGACGGGTACTTCATGTTCGATAACTGTTTTGATTAACGCGTCGGTATATGGTGTGACATTAATCGCAATATTTACGGCAAACGGTTTTTTTGTTCGTTTTTTTGTTTCGGTAATAATTTTTTCTACTTCGGATGGTTCCATTGTCCCACAGCCGATCGTTCCAAGACCACCCGCTTCGGAAACTGCAGCGGCCAACTCGGCATTACTTATATTCCCCATCCCGCCCTGGATAATTGGATAGTTTATGTTTAATAGGTTGCAGATTTTGTTTGGCATGGTTGTTCGACTCCTCTTTATAACAGTATATAAGCTTACGTATTTGTTGTATCATATGAATTTTATCGTAACAAAAGAGAACGAAGTAAGCAATAGCTGTTGTCAAAATTATGTAAAAATTATATTGACAGAGAAAAAAGATTTATGTATGATAACTATAACGATAATTAATATATACGTTATTAAAACGTTATACAATGATTTGTGAGGAGTGGAGCTATGTGTAGGTATACAATTGTCAATCAAGAAACTTGTATCTCCTGTGGAAGTTGTGGAGCCATTGCACCTGAGATTTTTGCATATGATGAGGAAGGTTTATCTTATTATATAGGGGACGATAATGAGGGGAATGTGCCGGTGGATGAGGAACTGCTTGACGATTTAGAAGATGCGCATGATGAATGTCCAACGGGTTCAATCAAGATATCGGATGAACCATTTGAGGGAGATCCTTTAAAAGAAGAAAACTATGTCAGGGGGGCGTAAGTGATGGAGGAAATTCACGACATAACTATAATTGGCGCCGGTCCCGTTGGTTTATTCACGACCTTTTATGCGGGTATGCGTGAGGCAAGTGTCCATCTGATCGATAGTATGCCAGAAGTTGGTGGTCAATTGTCGGCACTTTATCCGGAAAAATATATTCATGATGTGGCGGGCTTTCCCAAAATAAAAGCGCAAGATTTAGTCGATCAACTTTATGAACAAGCGCTTACCTTTTCGCCGAAAATTACGTTAGGCGAATCAGTGCTTCATGTGAATCGTTTGGATGAGGAAATTTTTGAACTGATTACGACCAAAAATCGATATGTGACGCGAAATTTGATCATTACTGCAGGCGCTGGAGCATTTCAGGCTCGGAAATTGGAAGTTGAGAATTGTGATTTTTATGAAGGGAAAAATTTACATTACTTTATTAAAAAACTCGATGATTTCAAGAACCACGATGTACTCATTTGTGGCGGTGGAGATTCTGCAGTTGATTGGTCACTGGCGCTCGAGCCGCTTGCTAAAAGTGTGACACTTATTCATCGGCGTGATCGTTTTCGGGCACATGAGGCGAGCTTATCGGAGTTGCGAACATCTAATGTGGAGATTATTACACCATTTGAAGTGGCAGAGATTTTTGGAAGCGATAACAATATTGAGCAAGTTTTAATTAAAGAAGTAAGAGGAGAAAAGACTAGTTTACTAAATGTCGATAGTATCATTGTAAACTTCGGCTTTGTCACGGATTTAGGTCCGTTAAAAAAATGGGGACTTGATATACATCGTAATTCGATTCGTGTGAATCAACAAATGGAGACAAATATTCCTGGCATCTATTCAGCTGGAGATATTTGTATTTATAAAGGGAAGCCAAAACTAATTGCAACAGGTTTTGGTGAAGCAACGATAGCAGTGAATCAAGCGAAATTACGAATTGATCCTAAGGCAAGAGTCAATGTCCATAGTACGCACTTGTTTGAAAAAACAAAAGTCACCTAAATTTTACCTATTGACTTGCTTGCGCATGGTTGATTAAATGGATTCAAGGGGGGATGGTATGTTTTATCGTTATAAAGAATTTATTCCGCAAGTAAATGAGTCCGCTTTCATCGCAGATGGCGTTAAAGTCATTGGTGACGTCAAAATCGGCGCCGAGACGAGTATTTGGTTTAATGTCGTTTTACGAGGCGACGAAGATCAGATTCGAATAGGAGATCGTTGCAGCATCCAGGAAAATACGGTCTGTCATTTGTATGAAGGATATCCGTTAATTGTGGAAGATGAGGTAACCGTTGGACATAATGCAATTATTCATGGTTGTACATTGAAAAAAGGGGTACTCGTCGGAATGGGAGCGACTGTTTTGGATGGAGCGATAATTGGAGAAAACTCTATTATTGGTGCCAATGCATTGATCCCGGCGGGTAAAGTGATCCCACCGAATTCACTCGTGCTTGGAAGCCCTGGAAAAGTTGTGCGACAATTAACCGAGCAAGATGAGGAATTATTAGATCTTACAATAAGAACATATGTAAGAAACGCAGAACAATATCAAGATCCGGCAATTTTTGAAAAAATTGAAAGGGAAAAAGTGAAAGTATAGGAGAAAAACTTGACTGCCAATGTTGACAGTCAAGTTTTTTGATGTGTGAAGAGAGGTTGTCGGGTTGGCGTATGTCTCTCCGAATCGGCACATAATTTCTGAAACCGGCGCATGTCTTTCCGAATCGGCACATGTATTCTGAAACCGGCGGATGTCTCTTCGAATTGGCGCGTATTTTCTGAAAAAGGCACATGTCCCTTCGAATTGTCGCATGTTTCCCCAAAAGGCGCATCTCTCCCTCAATCGGCACTGTTCCTCAAAAATCTCTCTATCGCTGTTTGATCGGTTCCCCTAATTCAAAGACGGATTCGAAAAAACGTTTTGCGGGTTTTGATAAAATAGCATTATAGTCTTTAAATAATGCAGTCGCTGAATCGCCCAGCCATTTTTCTGGTAAAAGTTCATCTGGCAAGCTTGGGTCGATAAATAAAAATTTTCGATATTGGTGAACGAGCAGTGCACTTTCTACAAAACAACTGCTGTCACTCATTTCATTTTTACTAATTTTATTTTTATGAATAATATAGTTTTGGCTGTATTGCTCAATGAATCCAGCATATTGTTCGTTAATTTCATTTAAGTCCCAACACTTTTTCACTAAGTCTAGGTGTGTTTGCATCCCTTCATACGATGCGTGAAAATAGGTTACATATTCTTCTACTTGATATTTTTTGATCATGAGATTGATTTCTTTTTGGAGGTTGTTCGGAGTGATCCAACAACTATTTGAAAGTGGGCCAAATCCACTCCATACCAGTTCTTCACGTAATTTATCAC
>NZ_JBPPZG010000251.1:0-5107 GCF_051918545.1 Pseudogracilibacillus amylolyticus (SeqCode)
AAGCAGATTCCTTTTTGAATGTCGCTGAATCCTCGGCGAAAACCGCTGAATCTCCGGCGGAAATCGCTGAATCTCCGGCGGAAATCGCTGAATCTCCGGCGAAAATCGCTGAATCTCCGGCGGAAATCGCTGAATCCTCAGCAAGAATCGCTGAAACCTCGGCGAAAACCGCTGAAACCTCGGCGAAAACCGCTGAATCCTCAGCGAAAACCGCTGAATCCCCGGCAAGAATCGCTGAATCCTCGGCAAAAACTGCTAAATCCGTTTCCGCACAAGCCCCGCTAAAGAATGCTTTCATTTATGCGTTAATTAATAAATCAGGTTTTTTATTTTCAAGTGGGTTCGTTTGTTCAAAAGCATAGCCGGCATTTAAGATTGCCGCTTCGCCAAAAGCAGGCCCCATGAATTGTAAACCTACTGGAAGTCCTTGACTAAAACCACAAGGTACGGATAATGCTGGCAGTCCAGTTAAGTTACCCGGCCCCATAAAGCGAATAATATTATCGATCAAATCAACTTTTTTACCGTTAAGGTCTGCCCAGTCATCGCCAATGTCATTTGGCAAGATTGGTAATGTTGGTATTGCAAGGATATCCACTTTTTCAAAAGCTTTTCTGAAGTCATGTTTCAATTGTCTTCTTACTTGTTGTGCTTGCAAGTAATCGACAGCAGAAGGCAGTTCACCTAGCTCAAATAACATACGAATATCATGGCCAAAATCATTTGGTCTTGTTAACATATCGCTATGGTGAATAGCAGATGCTTCAGATAGGGAAGTGACTAACTCTGCCCATTCCGCATATTTAAGGGTAGGAATCTTCACTGTTTGAACTTTAGCACCTTGGTCAACTAATTTTTGAATTCCCGCACGTACAAGCTTTTCAATTTCAGAGTCGACTTCATTAAAGTAATAGTCTTCCTCTATTCCGATAACGAGGTCTTTTACATCTCCAGTTACTTTTCCTATGTAATCGTCAACTGGAACGTCAACCGTTGTAGGGTCGTTTGGATCAAAACCAGCGATGATTTGCAATAATCCAGCAGCATCTTTAACTGTTTTTGTCATTGGTCCGACATGGTCGAGTGACCAAGCCAAAGGATATACGCCATATTTACTTACACGGCCAAAGGTTTGTTTTAACCCAACAATTCCATTTGCAGATGAAGGAATACGGATAGAACCTGCTGTGTCAGTACCTAATGAAGCGACACTAGAGCCAACAGCAACTGCTGCACCTGAACCACCGCTAGAGCCCCCAGGGATTTTCTCAAGATTCCAAGGGTTTTTCACTGCACCATAATGTGGGTTATTGTTCGTGATTCCCCAAGCATATTCATGCATACTCACTTTTCCTGTGAAAATAACACCGGCATTTCTTAATTTTTTAATGACTGTAGCATCATAATCGGAAACAAAGTCCTTATGAATTTTCGAAGACATTGTTGTCACTTTATCTTTAAAATATACGTTATCTTTAATCCCCATAGGAATACCGTGATACATGCCGCGATAATTCCCGTTCATAATTTCTTCTTCTACTTTTTTGGCATCTTCTATTGCATCCTCGCGGTAAACTTCCATATACGCATTAATTTTTCCTTCTGTCGCTTCTGCCTGATTTAATATCGCCTCTGTTAATTCAACAGGGGAAAGTTCTTTTTTCTCAATGAGTGGTGCTAATTCTTCAACCGCCATTGCTGCTAAATTTTTACTCAACATGATCACCTCCAGGAATATTCCGTAGCGCTATGTCTGCATCATCAATGTTTACACCATCTAAGTCTCCACGCAGTTCCGCCATTGCTTTCCAACGTCTGTCCAAAACTTCAAGATGTTCCTCTCTCGGTTTAATTCCTTTGTTTTCCAATATCTCTTTAATTGATAACGACAAGTTGACCACTCCTTTTGAAATCTTTTTGGAACGCTTTCTTTATGAGGAAAGTATTCTAGGAAACAGTTATGCAAGTTATATGCCAATCCTATTTTGGTGAAAATATATCTTATGCATCTAAGTGATAGACCTTATCATTTCAACGATATAAGTGTAAAAATTAATGTTTAATTGATTGAATATTTCCGAAGAGAAAGTTATTATTTAATAGAAAGGTATTTTATATATGTCTCATTTTGAAAACGTTTTCCCATTTTGGGACATAAATGAAGGAGGAACTAAAGTGCAAATAAAGGTTGGCCTCTTATTTTCTTTGACAGGCACGACTTCGATTACTGAAAAAGGACAATACGATGCCGCCTGCTTCGCCATCCATCAATTCCAACGACAAGGACATAACATAGAGATAATTACTAGAGATATTTGTTCTGATCCACATAAGGCTAGAAAGGAAGCAGAGGCACTCGTTCGACGAGGTGTTAAGGTGTTTATTGGTTGTTACACGTCTGCCTGCCGCAAAGCTGTATTACCGGTACTTGAGAAGTACAATTGTTTACTTGTTTACCCGACTTTATACGAAGGGCAAGAAGATCATCCGAACGTTTTTTATACTGGAGAGGTACCAAATCAGCAAGTTCATACATTAATTGACTATTTGATGAGTCATTATGGGAAACGAATTTACTTAATAGGAAATGATTATATTTATCCACGTGAAACAAATGCACAAGTAAAATCGTATGTTGCAGATAAAAAGGGAGAAATTATTGCAGAAGAATACGTCCCTTTTGGACATAAGGAATTTCATCGTATTATTCAAGATATTATATTACAAAAACCAGATGCGATTTTTTCGACGTTAGTAGGACAAAGTGTACTGTCTTTCTATAAAGCGTATAAACAGATAGGACTGGATCCAGATTCATTACCGATTTTTAGTCCAATTACAAAAGAAACGGAAATAGCAGCAATGGGATCAGAAGTCGGACAAGGGCACTATAGTTCTGCAAGTTACTTTCAGTCATTAGATAACTCGCTAAACAAAAAGTTCGTAACAAATTTCAACGAATTTTTTAATGAAAATAAGGCTATCTCCTCTGTTATGTTCAATACATACTTGGGAACAGAGATAGTTCTTGATGCAATGATACACAAAAAGAGTTCTCATATTGATCAGATTTTTCAATATATAAGTGGCAGAAAAATAGATACCGCGTGTGGAGAGTTGCGCATCGATAAAGAAAAACGTCATCTTTCACGTCCGGTTAAAATTGGAAAAGTGCTATCGAATGGTCAATTTAAAATTGTTTGGGACTCGGATAATAATATAAAACCTCGCCCGTATAAAATTAAAGAATCCAAACAAAGTCATTTGAATGAAATTGTTCTAAATGCCTGGGGACAGATAAGTGAAGAAGCAATCATTGCATTATCCGAGGATAGAACGATTCAATATATGAGCTTGAAGGCGAAAGAAATGACAGGCTTTCAAAACGGCGAAACACTCACTCCTCAAATGATTAAACATATGGAAAATAAGTTTGAAGTCAATTCCTATCCGGCAAAACTAAAAACATTGATTTTACTAAAACCTAACTTTCAAAAATCCTTTGATCCAATCTTTCAATTTGGAACGATTCAAACTAAAAATGTAAACTTTCAACATGAATTAGAAACGGCGACGATTGCCGCACAAACAACTGCAAATGTTTTAATCCTTGGTGAAACAGGTACTGGAAAAGAAATAATGGCTCGTACTATTCATGAAGAAAGTAGTAGGAGAAACGGTCCTTTTATCGCAGTAAATACCGGAGCAATCCCGAAAGATTTAATAGCGAGTGAATTGTTCGGTTATTCAGAAGGTACATTTACGGGGGCTAAAAAGGGCGGAGCAATTGGGAAATTTGAAAGTGCCCATAACGGTACACTATTCCTAGATGAGATAGGTGATATGCCAATTGAATTTCAGGTTATTTTATTGCGTGCGATTGAAACGAAAAGAATAATCCGGCTTGGCGATACAATAGAGCGACCAGTCGATATCCGGATTATCGCTGCAACGAATAGGGACTTAGAAGAGGAGATTGCGTACAACAATTCATTCAGATCTGATCTGTATTACAGGTTGAATGTTCTAAATATTGATATTCCGCCTTTACGGGAACGCCCTGAAGATATTGAAGCTCTTGCTTGGACTTTTATGAAACAGTTCCAAGAACAGTATGGGGATGGACCAACACAGATTGACCAAGAAGCAATGCAACTCTTTATCGAGTATCCTTGGCCGGGTAATATTAGGGAACTTAGAAATATTATGGAGCGCGCATTTTTACTATCGAGGAGAAACTCCAAAAAAATTACAAGTAGTCACTTACCTAGAAATATAAAAGGGTATTACAACCGGAAAATGCATTCAGAACTGACGTTAAAAGATGTTGAAAAGAAAATGATTACTCAAGCGTTAGCGGAGACGAATAGTGTAAAGGAAGCATCAAAAAAGTTAGGTATAGGTAGAAGCACGCTTTACAGAAAAATGAAGGAATTTAAAATAAGTGTGTAATTTTAGCAAAATTTCATTTGACAACAAATAATAAACAGTGTACAGTAGTATTTACAATTTAATCAGATTTATTTTTTCTTATCCAGAGAGGTGGAGGGACTGGCCCGGTGAAGCCTCGGCAACAGACTTTTTAAGTACTGTGCCAATTCCAGCAAGCTAAGTGCCTGAAAGATAAGAAGAGAGAGAAATAAACGTATATTCAACCTCTTCTTATCTTGATAAGAAGAGGTTTTTTACTTATTGGACCACCAAAAGTAATATAACTCTTCTCGCTAAAGCTTTGCAAGTTCCAATGAAAAGAGCTTGTACTTTACATCCATTAGCTAAAGGGGAGATGAGAATTTGAGCAAACTGGATCAAGTGAAACTGGACTATTTACAGGCTGTTTTACAAGAAATTGAGTATGGGTCTGTTGTAATTACGATTCATGATGGTCGTATTACACAAATTGACGCAACAGAGAAAAAACGTTTTAGTAAAACCTTAGTTTAATAAAAATAACGAGGTTGCCGATTAGACGACTAAAGGCATCTTGCATCTATCTCTAGCCATTTTGGTATAGAGAGGATGCTGGATGTCTTTTATTTGTGCGCCAGGCATGGCGACCATCTAGGTGGTGAAAGTCCACTGTGGAGGTACACATCAACCAACCACT